>SYBY01000116.1 GCA_005788585.1 Actinomycetota bacterium
ACGAACGCCATGAGGCCCATCGCCCAGACCGGGATGCCGCCCGGCTTCGGGATCTCCCGCGGGCCCTGGTTCTGCGGCGTGCCGGTCAGCGCGTCGGCCAGGGTCAGTGAGGCGGTCTGCTCGACTGCGGGTCCGCAGCCCGTGACCGTGACGGCCGTGTCGTACGTCCCGGACTCGAGCGGCTCGGGCCACGGCATCGGGTACGGCACCTTGTCGCCGGGCAGGACGGTGTCGAGCTGGCGCGTCTCGGTGCCGGCGGGCTGCCCGTCGCGGGTCAGCGCGACCTGCAGCTTGGGCTTGCACAGCACGTTCCCGGTGTTCGTCAGGCCGACGACGATCGAGGGGACCTGTGTGCCCGCGACCGGCTTGATGCCGAGCTCCCCGACCTCCATGCCGCGGCGCAGCGCGCCGTCGACGCGCACATGGGCGGCGAGGCCGACCCGCACGACCTGGCGAACGGAGAAGCTGCCGCCCGAGGCCTCGGGCTTGGCGGCCGGCTGGAAGACGATGCCGCCGACGTGGTCTCCGGCCGAGGCGTTCTGCGGCACGCGGATGGTGGCGCGCACGCGACGCGTGGCACCCGGCGCGAGGGTGAAGCGGTCCTCCGAGAGCGCGACCCAGCGCCCGGCCTCTCGCACGTCGTCGGTCCGGTTGCCGAACACGACGCCGGTGGTCGTCCCCGTCAGGCCATCGACCGGGTACGCCAGCAGGGTCTGTGGCTTCGACGAGCCGCTCGTGACCTCGATGTCACGCGTGATCGTTCCGCCCGCCGACACACCGACCTTGACGTACGCCTCCGCTGCCGGCTGACCGGTGGCGTCGAGCGCCCGCGCGCTGAACCCGGACTCGGCCGCGTACGCGCCGCCGGGCACGCCGGCGAGCGCGACGAGCGCCAGCGCGCCGGCCAGCCCGCTACGGCGTCGTGCCGAGCGTGAAGGTCCAGGTCGACGTGTAGGTGCCGGCGGGAGTGGCCGCGGGGATGCTGAGTTGCCAGTTCGCATTGAAGACCTGATTGCCCATGCCGCTGCCGGCCTGAGCGTTGAACATCTTGGTCGCCACCGGCGCGACTGCGGCGGCGGGAAGGGCGTACGGGGGAGTGATCGCATTGCTCGCAGGGGTGCAGGAAGAGCCGCCGTCACAGGCGAGCCCGGAGAAGCTCGTGATCGTGGTGGCGTCGGTGGGCAGGGTGTCCGATCCGGACGTGAAGGTCGTCGAGGTCGCGCTGATGCTCCAGCCCGCCTCGGAGCCGCGCGCGTCGCTGACCGTGAAGGCCTGGGCCGCGGGGTTCGTCCGGTCGGTGCCGTCCAGGGAGATGGCCGGGAACGTGACGTCGCCCGGCGTGCCGCTGATGAACGCGAGTGAGCCGCCCGAGATCTGCTGCGTGGCGGTTGCGTCCTGCGCGTGGGCCGGGGAAGCGGCCACGGCGACGAGCACGCCGGCGGTGAGCAGCGACACGGATGTACGACGGAGTGCGGAAAGCGGATGCATGGTGGGACGTTCCCCCGGAACCTCGGTGAGACTCGTGGCGTCCGGCGCAATGGACAGTGCGTCGAAGGCCTCGTGCTGGGACTGTTGTCGGCACCTCATTGCCGGATTCGCAGATCGGGCGCCTGGTTGGACGCATGTCCGACAGGGTTCGGGTTCGCGGTGTCGGGATCAGGCCCGAACGCCAGGTCGGGATCGCGGTGCACGGGCGCGAGCCGCAGCTTGGGGTCCCGCCGGTCGGTCGCCTCCTGGGCGACGACCACCAGGCCGAAGACGAGGAGCAGCGCCATCGGGGCTCCGGCGCGCCGTAATGCCTCGCCGGCGTTCTCCTCGACGAGCTTGCGGACCTTCTCCGCGAGCCCGCCCGACGCTCGGTCACGACCCTCACCGCGACCACCCGCGCCTCCCGCGCCCGAACCGGGGGTGCCGTTCTCCGCGCCGGGCGGGACGATCGTGGGCTCACGCTTCAGCGTGATGTCGGGCGTCCCCGCCCCGGACCGGGCGGGCGCCCGCGGCGCGCTCTCGATGGTCGTCGTGCGGCGCTTGCGGGTCCGTTCGCTCTCCCCTTCACCGCCGGGGAGTCCACCGACCCCGTCTTCGCCGCCTCCTGGGAGCGTGTCGGTGAAGGTGCGCGTCTGCGTCGCGCCGCACCCCGACGCGGTGACCTGGATGCGGTACTGCCCGGTCACGAGCGGGCGGGGCCAGGGCAGTGGGTACGCGACGGTGTCGCGGGGCAGGATGGTGTCGAGCTGGCGCGTGGTCGTCCGGCCGTTCTCCCCCGGGCCGGTCAGGGTCGTGGCGACCTGCGGCGAGCACCGTCGCGCGCCCGCGTTGCGCAGGCCGAGCGTGATGTACGAGGTACCAGCCCGGTTGGGAGCCACCGGTCGCGCCGATTCGATCTGGATCTGCGGCCCCGCGCCGCCGGGAACCTCGACGAGCACGGGCGCCACGACGCGCATGACCTGTGCCACGGCCGCCGTGCCGGACCGCTGCTGCTGGACCACCACGCTGCCGACGTGCTCGCCGGCGGCGGTCCCGCCAGGGACGCGCAGCGTGAAGCGGATGACGGTCTCGCCGTTCGCGGGGATCGTCGCCGCGGTGCGGTCGGGCGTGATCCATCCCCCGGTGCGGCTCGTGTCCGACCGTGTCCCGTAGACGATCCCGGTCGTCACCCCGGTCAGGGCGTCGGCGGGATAGACCGCGACGGTGGCCGGTGACGACGTGGTGTTCGTCACGGTGAACGCGCCGTTCGCCGTCCCGCCCGCGGCCAGTCCGAAGGCGAGGTACCCCTGCTGGGGCATCGGCCCCTCTGCCGACGCGCGAAACCCCAGCCCTCCCTGCGCCGAGGCCGGCGCGGCCGCGAGGAGCAGCGCCACGAGGGCGAGCCCCGCGGCGCGGACGATCACGCGACCTCCCGCAGGCGGGCACCCGGATCGGGCGCCACGGCCACGCGGTTGCGCCCGCCGTGCTTGGCGTCGTACAGCGCCGCGTCCGCGGCTTCGCGAAGAACTGCCGGCTCGGTGCCGTGGACCGGGCCGATGGACACCCCGAAGCTCGCGGTGACGTCGAACTCGATCGGCATCTCCGTGATCGCGACGCGAAGCCGCTCGGCGACCTGCACCGCGTCCTCCACGGTCGCGCCGGGCATGACCACGCAGAACTCCTCACCGCCGTAGCGCGTGGCGGTGTCGCCGGCGCGGACCTGCTCGCTGAGGGTCCGCCCCACGACGCGCAGGACGTCGTCCCCGGCCTGGTGACCGTGCGTGTCGTTGAACTTCTTGAAGTGATCGACGTCGACCATCACGATGGCCAGCGTGCCCTTGCCCCGGGCGATCTGGGCGCAGGAGCGGGTCAGCAGGTCGTCGAGGTGCCGGCGGTTCGGCAGGCCGGTCAGCCCGTCGGTGACCGCGAGGTCGCGCACGGCCAGCAGGAGGTACGCGTTGGCGATGGCCAGCGACGCGTGGGAGACGAAGCGTTCGACCATCGTCACGACACGACGTTCCACGCGCGAGCCCCGGCGGGTCGAGTGCCGCGCCACGAGCGCTCCCACCACCGCGCCATGCTCGTCGCGCATCGGCGTGATGAGCAGATTCGCCCCTTCGCCGAACGGCGCGAGCGCGGCGTCGCCTGTGCGCGCCGACGTCGCGACGAGCGTGGTGCCGTAGTCGGCCAGCGCCTTGGTGACGACGGGCGCCGACTCGGCATCGCCCGCGAGGATCGTGTTCGCCGCCAGGTCCTGGAACCCGCGGGCGGCCAGGACCCGGAGGCCCTCCCCGTCGCGCCGCAGCACGAACGAGGGCTCACAGTCGTAGATGTCCGCCACGCCCGCCAGCAGGCGCTCGGCGATCGGGCCGGGCTCCTCGACGGCTTCGAGCTCCAGCGCGAAGCGCGCGAGCGCCTCGAGGTCGTAGCGGCGGCGGCGCAGCTCACGCTCGTTGACGGCGGCGAAGCTCGTGGTGACGAGCGCGACCAGCACGTACGCGCCGGCCACGACGAGCAGCGCCCAGTAGGTGTCGTCGCCGAAGGTGATCGCGGTGCCGCCGAGCGCGTCGACCAGGCCGGACTCGGTCAGGTACGCGGCCGCGATGAGCACCCAGGCGTTGAAGATGGCGAGCTTCAGGCCGGTCCGGAAGGACGCAAGCAGCGACACGGTGACCACCTGCCCGATGAGCAGGTAGATCAGCGGCGATTCGGGGCCGCCCTGTCCAAACGACGCCCACGTGAGAAAGACGCCGTCGGCCATGGCGAACACGCCGAAGATCCAGGTCGCGCGGCGGCCTGACACGCGCCAGCCGGCCTCGATGAGGAGCGTCGCCGCCAGGTAGCCGATGCTGACGAGTGCGACGGTGGAGAACGGGAGGTCGCCGCGCGCGCTCGGGAGGAGCTGCCAGCCGCCCAGGACGAGGACGATGGCCACGGCGCGGAACGCCGAGATCATGCGCATCCGCTCGCCGAGCGGGACGAGGTCGACCCCCGCAGCAGACGCCGTGCTCATACCCGACGCAATCGGTAGGTGGCCGCGAACATTGAGCGAGGCCTCACGGCGCCGCCGTGAGGTCCACGGTCCAGGTCGAGGTGTAGGTGCCGCTCGTCGCGCTCGCAGGCACGTCGAGCTCGACGTCGACGTGGAGTCCGGTCTCCCCCTCGCCGGTGCCTGCGGCAGCGTTGAAGACGGTCACCTTCCCCGGGTCGATGGGCAGTGTCAGCGGATACCCCGCCACGCTGTTCGCGGGCGCCGGGCAGTCAGCGTCCGGGGCCACGACGGTCACCCCGGTGACGCGCGCGGCGTCCGCGGGCAGCTGTGCCCCGCCCACGGACTGGAAGCGGTCCACGCCGACCTGGACCTTCCAGCCCGCGCCGAGCCCGCTGAGGTCGGTCACGCCCACCGGGACCTGCTTCGTCCGGGTGACGTCGAGTCCGTCGAGGGCGACCGGGTCGAAGGCGAAGTCCGGCCAGCTGGCCTCGAGCGCGCCGCCCGCGCACGGGTCGTCGTAGGTGTAGTCGTCAGCGGCGGTGTCGGCGGACGTTCCGCCGATGGTGGTCACGCGGACCGCGACGCTGCCCACCGAGCCGGCCGGCGCGGTCGCGGTGATCTGCGTCGGCCCGTCGACGGTGTAGCCGGTCGCGTTGACGCCCCCGAACGTGACGGCGCTCGCCCCCGAGAGGTTCGTCCCGGTGATGACCACGCTCGTCCCGCCCGCCGGCGGGCCGGTCGCCGGTGCCAGCCCGGTCACGGCCGGGGCCGCGACGAAGGTGTAGTTGTCGGCCGCGGTGTTGGCGGACTGACCGCCGATGGTCGTCACCCTCACGTCGACCACGCCCGTGCCCGCAGGGGCCGTGGCGGTGATCTGCGTCGCGGAGTCCACCGTGTACCCGGTGGCGTTGACACCACCGAACGTCACCGCGGTCGCGGCGGTCAGGTTCGTGCCCGTGATCGTCACGGACGTGCCGCCCGACGCCGGCCCCGCACCCGGCGCGAGACCCGTCACCGTCGGTGCCGCGACGTACGTGAAGTCGTCCGCGGCGGTGTTCGCCGACTGCCCGCCTGCCGTCGTGACGCGCACGTCCACCGTCCCTGCCGCCCCCGCCGGTGTCGTGGCCGTGATCTGCGTGGCGCCGTCCACGGTGAAGGCCGCCGCCACCCCGCCGACCGTCACGGACGTCGCGCCGGTGAGGTTCGTCCCGGTGATCGTCACCGACGTCCCCCCGGCCGTCGGACCCGCCGCCGGCGAGAGATTCGTGACGGTCGGCGCCGGAACGTAGGCGTAGTCGTCGGCCGCGGTGTTCGCCGTCGTGCCGCCGGGCGTGACGACCGAGACGTTCTGGGTGCCCGTCCCCGCGGGTGCGGTCGCGGTGATGGTGGTGGGATTCACGACGGTGTACCCCGTGGCGTTCGTCGCGCCGAAGCGCACCGCCGCCGCGCCGCTCAGGCCGCCGAAGTTCGTGCCCGTGATCGTGACGAGCGTGCCCCCGGCCGTCGGACCCGCACTCGGCGAGAGATTCGTGATCGTCGGTGGCGCGTAGTAGGTGTAGTCGTCGGCGGCGGTGTTGGCGCTCGTCCCACCCGGCGTCGTCACCGTGATGTTCTGCGTGCCGGTTCCCGCCGGTGCGGTGGCGGTGATCTGCGTCGCGCTGTCGACCGTGTAACCCGTCGCGTTCGTCGCGCCGAACCGCACGGCCGCCGCGCCGCTCAGGCCGGTGAAGTTCGTGCCGGTGATCGTCACCGATGTCCCGCCCGCGGTCGGGCCCGCAGCCGGCGCGACGTTCGTGACCGTCGGTGGCGCGTAGTAGGTGTAGTTGTCGGCGCTCCCCGCGTCGGCGCTCGTCCCGGCCGGCGTGGTGACGCGGACATCGATCGTGCCCGCCGCCCGCGCCGGGGTCGTCACCGTCACGGTCGTGTCGTTGACGACGCTGACGCTCGTCCCTGCTGTGCCGCCGAAGGTGACACTGGTCGCGCCGGTGAGGTACTGCCCGGTGACCGTGACGGATTGACCGCCCGCGGTGGGCCCTGCGCTGGGCGCGACCGAGGTGATCACGGGCGTCGGCATCGCGTTGACGACCGCCGTGTACACGAAGTGTTCGGCGCCGAAGCCCAGACTGCTCCGGGTGGCTGTGCGGGTGTCCGTCGTCGGGGTGCTGGCGGACTCGTACGCGGTCGCGAGCGCCGCGTCGTTGCCGCCCCGCCAGCAGGACCTGGTCATCCCGCCGTCAAAGGTGATGTCCGGGCCGTTGCCGGTACTGGCGTTGACGCCGGACCAGCGCATGCTGCCGTTGCGCGTGACCGTCGCGTTGGGCAGCGGGATGGAGGCAGCGGTTCCGGTCGACCTGCCGGTGCCGGCAATCGGGCTGGCCGTGTCCGCGCCGATGAAGGCGTCGATCGACACACCAACCGTGTCGGCCCCCGAACCGGAGAGGTTGTACGACGCGGGCTCGCTTCCGGTCGCGACCTTGTACCAGGCCGCCGCCTGGCCGTCGTTGTACAGCGTGGTCCAGCCCCCGGTCAGCGAGATGCTGCCTGCGTCGTTCGCCGCGGCGCTGGCGACGAGGACGTCACCGGCGACGACGCCGGCCGGCCGGGAAACGCTGACGCCCGTCGAGTCGGACAGGTTGCAGCTGTTCGCCCGGTGGGTGACGGCTGCACCGGCGTCGGCGGGCGCGGAGACCAGGGCAACGAGAAATGCGAGCACGAGGCTCGCGCGCGCAGCGGCGGGCTGAGACAGGAGGCGACCCATAAGCGACATCCGCACGCCGCCCAGGTGGTTATGGCCAGCGAGAGGTAGACACACTGTCGACCGGCGCGACCGGATGCTCGTGCCGCCGCATGGCGTCCTGGACGAATCTCGCGCTCCTAGGGCGCGGCGGTGAGGTCGACCGTCCAGGATGACGTGTACGTCCCGCTCGTCGCGCTCGCGGGCACATCGAGTTCCATCTCGACATCCAGCGCGGCAGGGCCGAGGCCCGTCCCCGCGCCGGCGTTGAAGACCGTCACCTTCGACGGGTCGAGCGGCAGCGTCAGCGGGTAGCCGCTGACGCCGTTGGTGGGCGGGACGCAGGTCCCGCCAACCGAGGATGCCGCCACATTGGTGACGCGCGCCGCGTCCGCGGGCAGCTGCTTCCCACCGGCTGTCTGGAAACGGTCGACGCCGATCTGGACCTTCCAGCCGAGGCCGAGCGCCGTGAGGTCACTGACCGGCACGGTCACGTTCTGCGCGCCCGTCTGGTCCAGGCCGTTGAGCGCCAGCGGGTCGAAGCCGAAGTCGGGGAAGTTCACGTCGAACCCGCCGCCGCCGCAGGGGTGCTCATAGCGGTAGTTGTCCGCCGCGGTGTTCGCCGACGTGCCGCCCGGAGTCGTGACCCGCACGTCCACGACGACCGGCAGGGCGTTCGCGGGCGTCGTCGCCGTGATCTGCGTTGCCGAGTCCACGACGTAGCCCGTCGCGTTCACGCCACCGAATGTGACGGCACTCGCGCCGGTGAAGCCGGTCCCGGTGATCGTGACGCTCGTGCCACCGCTCATCGGCCCCTCGTCCGGAGCAAGTCCGGTCACCGTGGGCACGGGTGCGTAGGTGTAGTCGTCGGCCGGCGTGTTCGCGGAGGCGCCGCCCGCAGTCGTCACGGACACGCTGACCGCGCCGGTACCCGCGGGAGACGTCGCGGTGATCTGGGTCGCCGACTTGACGGTGAACCCCGTGGCGTTGACCCCGCCGAACTGCACGGTGGTCGCCCCGGTGAAGTTCGTGCCCGTGATCGTCACGGACGTGCCACCCCCCTGCGGACCGGTGGCGGGCGCCACGCCGGTGATGGTGGGCGCGGGGATGTAGGTGTAGTTGTCTGCAGCAGTGTTCGCCGATTGGCCGCCGGGCGTCGTGACGCGCACGTCGGTGACACCGGCCGACCCCGCAGGCGCCGTCGCCGTGATCTGCGTCGCCGAATCCACGGTCACGCCGGTCGCGCTCACGCCGCCGAAGGTCACCGCGGATGCGTCTGTGAGGTTCGCGCCCGTGATCGTCACCGTCGTGCCACCGGCGGCCGGTCCGGACGACGGCGCGAGGCCCGTGACGGTCGGCGGCGACGCATAGGCGAAGTTGTCCGCTGCAGTGTTGGCCGATTGGCCGCCAGCCGTCGTCACGCGGATGTCGACCGTCCCCGAGCCTGCGGGCGCCGTGGCGGTGATCTGCGTCGCCGAATCGACCGTGAAGCCCGTCGCGTTGACGCCGCCGAACGTCACGGCGGAGACGCCTGTGAAGTTGGTGCCCGTGATCGTCACGGTGTTCCCACCCGATGTCGGTCCCGAGGCCGGCGCGACACTCGTCACCGCCGGGACCGCCACGAACGTGAAGTCGTCGGCCGCCGTGTTGGGCGACAGCCCGCTCGGGGTCGTCACCCTGATGTGGCGCAGGCCGGTCGCCGCAGGGGCCGTCGCGGTGATCTGACTGTCGCTGTCGACGGTGTAGCTCGCGGCGTTGGTCGCGCCGAAGCGCACCTCGCTCGCGCCGGTGAAGTTCGTCCCCGTGATCGTGACGACGGTGCCGCCGGATTCGGGCCCCACCGCTGGCGCGACGCTGGTGATGGCCGGGGCCGGGATGTACACGAAGTTGTCGGCCGCCGTGTTCGCGGACTGCCCGCCCACCGTGGTGACGCGCACGTCCACGGTGCCGGAGCCGGCCGGAGCGGTGGCGGTGATCTGGGTCGCTGAATCCACCGTGTAGCCCGTCGCGTTCACGCCCCCGAACGTCACCGCCGAGGCGGCCGTGAGGTTCGTGCCCGTGATCGTGACCGACGTTCCGCCCGGGGCGGGCCCCGTGCCGGGGGCGAGCCCGGTCACCGTGGGGGCCGGCACGTAGGTGTAGTCGTCGGCGGCGGTGTCCGGGGACGCGCCGGCAGGCGTCGTGACCGTCACCCGCTGGGTACCTGAGCCCGCCGGTGCGGTCGCGGTGATCTGCCCGTCGTTGTCGACGGTGTAGCTCGTGGCGTTCGTCGCCCCGAACCTCACGCCGGACGCTCCGGTGGTGCCCGTGAAGCCGTTGCCGGAGATCGTCACGGACGTCCCGCCCGATGTCGGGCCCGACGACGGTGCGAGTCCCGTGATGTTGGGAGGACTGGGCTCGGGCTGGACCACGTAGGTCTGGCCGACCCAGGCACCGGTGCCCGACAGCGTCGCGGTCCTGCTCGGCGTGGTGCCGCCGTCGATCGGCTCGTAGCCGGTCGACAGCCCGACGCCACTGCCGCTGCAGTCGGCCGACTCGACCATCGGCGCAGGGAACGTGGTCGACCGCGCGGTCCCGACAGTGATCGGCGAGACCCGCATGCTGCCCGCCCTGGAGGCGGTCGTGTTCGGAAGCTCGACCGAGGCATCGGACCCCGTCGCCAGGGCACCCGTCGTCGAGAACGGGGTCGCGGCGTCCACGCCTCTGAACGTGGTGATCGTCGCTCCGGCCTTGCCTGAACTGAATCCGCCTGTGACCACGGTGTACGACGCGGGCTCGCCCGCGATGGCGAACTTGTAGTAGCTCACGGTGTTGCCACTGCTGCGCAGCGCCGTCCAGCCGGCCGGCGCGCTCTCGTCCCAGGTCCACCCCGAGCCGACGTCGACGAACATCGACAGGACCATCAGATCATTGGTCGTGGTGCCGCTGGGCTTGTTGACGACGAGCGTCGTCGGCGGGAAGTAGACGAACGTGGCGGTCGTGCACGTGGACGCCACGTGGCTGACTGCGGCGGGCGCCGGGTTCGCCGGCACCAGCAGCGCCCCCAGCACGAGGAGGCACACGACAGGCCCGCGAAGCGCGCGCGGCAACATGAGGCCGGCGAAGGCCTGACTGAGGCGGATGCGGTCCATGGATCAGTCCGCCGGCGCTGCGAGGGGATCGGACAGTGCACGCGCGCGACGGTGTGTCCAGAACATCGGCCGGCCACCGGGCCATCCCCCGCAACGGGGGGTGGCACTGGACGGGTATCCGGCTTGACGCCGCTGTGGTCAGGCTCCGCCGGCCACGTGCTGGACCATCGCCCAGCCCCTACCGGGCGCGCCGTCGGTTAGGCCGCGCCGCCGGCCATCGCCGGCAGGATCACGAGCACGTCGCCCTCGCCGACCGCGGTGTCAAGCCCGCCGAGGACCCGCACGTCCTCGTCGTTGAGGTAGACGTTGACGTAGCGGTTGAGGTCGCCGTTCTCGCCGAAGATCTGCGTCTGCGTGGCGGGATGGTCCGCGGCGAGGGAGCGCAGGACCGCGCCGACATCGGCGCCGGCGGCCTCCACTTCCTTCTCGCCGCCGACGGACGGGCGCAGGACCGGGGGAATGCGAACAGTGGCCATAGGAGCGCTCACCCTAGCCCGCCGCGGCGCAGAACGCCTCGTAGTCGGGGAAGACGCCCATCTCCTCGTCGGTGATGGACTCCGGGTCGCGCGAGCACACCGGGCACTCCGGATCGCGCCGGACCTTCAGCTCGGTGAACGTCGCCCCGAGGGCTTCGTACAGCAGCAGGCGACCGACGAGCGGCTCGCCCGCGCCGACCACCAGCTTGATGACCTCGGTCGCCTGCAGGAGGCCCATCGTGCCCGGGAGCACGCCGAGCACGCCGTTCGCGCCGCAGGACGGGGCGAGCTCGGCCGGCGGGGGCACGGGGTACAGGCAGCGGTAGCACGGGCCGTCGTGCGGCTTGAAGACGGAGAGCTGCCCGTCGAACCCGAGGATCGACGCGCTCACGACCGGGATGTCCAGCCGGACCGTCGCGTCGTTGAGCAGGTAGCGCGTCGGGAAGTTGTCGACCCCGTCCACGATCACGTCGTAGTCGGAGATGATCTCCATGATGTTCGAGGCGTCCAGGCGCGTCTGGTAGGGGACGACCTTGACGCCCGGGTTCAGCGCGTGGATGGCCTCCATCGCAGACTCGACCTTCGGCACGCCCACCCGGTCGGTGGCGTGCGCCACCTGACGCTGCAGGTTGGAGACATCGACGACGTCGTCGTCGACGATGCCCAGCTGGCCCACGCCCGCTGCCGCGAGGTACAGCGCGATCGGCGAGCCCAGGCCGCCGGCACCGAGCAGCAGGACCTTGCTCTGGAGCAGCTTGCGCTGGCCCTCCTCCCCGATCTCGGGCAGCAGGAAGTGGCGGCTGTAGCGCTCGCGCTGGTCGGGCGTGAACTGGAAGGGCTTCTCCCACTCGTAGCCGCGGTCCTTCCACAGGGTGAAGCCGCCGGTCATCGAGGACACGTCCTCGTAGCCCAGCTCCTCCAGCGTCTTGGCCGCGAGTGCTGACCGGTTGCCGGACGCGCAGTAGAGGATCACGCGCTGCGAGCGGTCCGGCGCGGCGCCCTCGATGCGGGACTCGAGGTACGCGCGGCTGACATGCTTGGCACCGGGAATCTTGCCCTGCGCGACCTCGTCGGTCTCGCGGACGTCGATGATCGCAACGCCGTTGCCGACGACCTCGGCGACGTCGCTCGGGTCGACCTCGGTGATCTGGCTCTTGATCTGGCGGATGAACTCCGCGCCGGACGGGGTCACGCTCGAAAACTCCTGAAGTCGGGTCGGCTTTAGCGGACTTCAGAAAGTATAGCGGCCGAGACAGAGACGCCCGCCCTGCACGGCGGGCGTCTCCTCTTGAGGTCTCGGTGGCTTCTGCACTCCCGCTCACCCCTGCCGGAGGAACGTTCGTGGAGGTTGCTGCACCACTGTTATCGGACGGGCTCGCTGCCGACGACATGGGGTGAAGACCCCAATCATGCGCAAGCGCCCCCCCGCCCTTCTCTCGCAGGTCCTGGCGATCAACACGCTGCTGATCGCCGGCACCGTGTTCGCCGCCAGCGTCGCGGCGCGGCTCGACCTCACGTCAGGCGAGGGCCTGAACCAGTTCCTCATCGTCTGCGCCGCGATCTTCACGACGGTCCTCGCCAACGGCCTGGTGCTCCGCCGGCGGTTCAAGCCGCTCGAGCAGCTGGTCGAGACGATGGACCGCGTCGACCTGACCGTGCCCGGTGTCCGCGCCAACCCCGCGGCGGACGAGCCCGCCGAGGTGCAGGTGCTGCGTGAGGCGTTCAACGGGATGCTCGACCGCCTCGAGGCCGAGCGCGCCGGTGCCGCGAGCGCCGTCCTGCGCGCACAGGAAGAGGAGCGCGCGCGGATCGCGCGCGACCTGCACGACGAGGTCAACCAGGCGCTCACCGCCATCCTGCTGCGCCTCCAGGCCTCCGCCGGGGACGCGCCCCCCGAGCTGGCAGCCGAACTCGACGAGACCCGCGCGCTCGCCCAGCAGGCAATGGCCGAGCTCCTCAAGCTCGCCCGCGAGCTGCGCCCCACGGCGCTCGACGACCACGGCCTCGTCCCCGCGCTGCGCTCCCAGGTCACGGAGTTCGGGCGCCGCCCGGGCATCACCGCGCACTTCGAGACCGACGACGACCTTCCCGAGCTCAGCCCGGACGAGCAGCTCGTCGTCTACCGGATCGCGCAGGAGTCATTGTCGAACGTCGCGCGGCACGCCGACGCCAGCACGGTCACCGTCTCGCTCGCGCGGGCCCCCGACGACGGGCACATCCGGCTGAGGGTCGCCGACGACGGCGTTGGCCTGCGCACCCCGTCACCCGCACCCGGCACGGGGCTCGGACTCGCGGGCATGCGCGAGCGCGCCCTGCTGGCCGGCGGCCGGCTGGACGTCCGCTGCGGCGGGCGCGACGGCGCCGGAACGATCGTGGAGCTGGCGCTGTGAGGCTGCTCGTCGCCGACGACCACGGCATCGTGCGCGGTGGGCTGCGCCTGTTGCTCGAGCGCCAGGCCGACATGGAGGTCGTCGGCGAGGCCGAGGACGGCGTCGCCGCGCTCGAGGAGGCGCTGCGCGTCCGTCCCGACGTCTGCGTCCTCGACGTCGCGATGCCCCGCATGACCGGGCTGCAGGCCGCGCGCGAGATCAAGGCCCAGCTGCCGGACACCGCGGTCCTCATCCTCTCCATGCACGACGACGAGCGCTACCTCTTCGAGGCCCTGAAGGCGGGCGCGTCGGGCTACGTGCTCAAGCGCGAGGCCGACGAGGCGCTCGTCGACGCGGTGCGCGCCGTCGCCCGCGGCGAGTCCTTCCTCACCAACGCCGCCGAGCGCTCGCTCATCCGCGCCTGGATGAGCGACGAGTCCCAGGGCCCGCGCGAGCCGCTGTCCCCGCGCGAGCAGGAGGTCCTCAAGCTCATCGCCGAGGCGCACACCAACCGCGAGATCGGCGAGATCCTGCACCTCTCCGAGAAGACCGTCGAGTCGCATCGCGGCAACCTGCTGCGCAAGCTCGGCATGCGCGACCGCGTGGAGCTCGTGCGGTACGCGATCCGCCGCGGGCTGGTCGAGGCCTAGCGTTTCCTAGGCTGTGCGGGTGCCCCTTCGGCTCCGCATGACCCTCGTCCTCGCCGCCGTGCTCGCGCTGGGCGCCGCGCTCGCGATCGCGGTGCTCGCCCGCGAGGACGTCGAGCCGGCCACCGGCGGCACCGGCTACGCGGGCGCCCTGCGGCCCGCGAACATCCCCCCATCCGAGCTCCAGGGCCTGCGCGACCAGGACGGCAACGAGGTCAGCCTCTCCGACATCGCCGGCACGCCCGTCGTGGTCACGTTCCTCTACACGACGTGCGAGGACACGTGCCCGTTGACGGCTCAGCAGATCCGGGGCGCGCTGGACGACCTCGGGAAGGACGTGCCCGTGCTGGCATTCAGCGTCGACCCCGCGAACGACACCCCGGAACGCGCCAAGCGGTTCCTGCTCGAGCAGCAGATGACCGGGCGCATGCGCTTCATGGTCGGCCCCCGCGCGGCGCTCCAGCGCCAGTGGGACGCCTACGGCATCCGTCCGCAGAAGGAGGACCTCGAGCACACCGCGTCGCTCGTCATCCTCGACGGCGAGGGCCGTCAGCGCATCGGGTTCCCCATCGACAAGCTCACACCCGACGGGCTGGCCCACGACCTCAGGGCGCTGGCGTCGGACCCGGCGGGGTCGTAGGCGCGTCGTCGTCTTCGCCCTCGCGGCGCTTGTCGCGCCAGCTCGTGATGCCGATGCCGGCGACCACGATGAGGACGGGCAGCAGGTAGAGCAGCGACGCCCACCAATGGTCCGTCCCCAGGTGGGCCAGAACCATCATGCGTTCGCCGCCGAGAGGAGCCACAGGCCGAGGCTCGTGAAGGCGACCATGACGGCGAGCATCCAGTACTGCGAGCGGGTCGCCTCACGGGCGCTGCCGTACAGCGCGATCGCGCGATCGTGGGCCAGGATCAGGCCCGCGACGTGGCCGAGGACGAGCGCGCCGACCTGGACGTACCAGATGGCGTTTGCCCCGACCCAGCCGTAGTCGATCGTCCACTGCGCCGTGCCCAGGAGACCCCCGTCGCCGGGGGCCAGCGCGTCGCCGAGCGGATTGGAGATGAGGTAGCCCATGGCCTGGCCCTGGTAGGCCAGCAGCGAGAAGTAGTGCGCGACGATGTATGCCGCGGCGATCGGGACGAGCGTGTGGGCGAACTCGCGCGCCAGGCGCGGCGCGTCGTACGCCTTGCTCACCGTCTGCATGCCCTTGATCCCGAGCCAGAAGAGTCCGGCGACGAGCCCGATGATGAGCAGCAGCCCGATCGTGAACGCGAACTGGAGCGCCGTGGCCTGGGCGAACCCCAGGCTGGAGATCGCGTCCGTGAGCTCGGGAGCGACGTCGGTCCAGACCGGGCCTTCCGAGAACCCGTCGAACGTCGTGATGCCGATCGCGGCGAGCAGGACCGCGAGCGTGCCCGGGCCCGCGTCCATCCGCGGAAGCCCGCCCAGTGGCGGCCTCCCGTAAACGGCCCCGCGCTCCCAGCGCAGCGGCGCGATCTTCGCGAAGAGCGCGAAGTACACGCCGAAGGCGTCGGCGTTGCGAGTCCACGCCTCGACGCCGTAGAGGCTCATCCCGACGAGCATCACCACGGCGTAGGCGATCGCGAGAACCGCCAGGACGACGGGCTCGTCCCCGCGGGTCCAGACGAGCTCCACCCAGGCGAACGCGACCAGGCCGATCGCGGCGGGCCAGCGCCCCAGCCGCTCGGGATACGGCATCGGCTCCGGCAGCCCGTCGCCGGCGAGCCGCTGCGCGACCCAGCCGCCCAGGCGTCCCAGCGCGCGCCACGGGCTGAAGGCGGCCCACACGTCACCGAACAGCAGGGCCGCGAAGACGACGCCGACCCAGGCGGTGACGTAGATGGCCGTCGGCGCGAGGTTCGCGCTGGCGACCTCGGAGCCGGCCAGTCCCGCGTAGACGACCGCGCCGAACGCGAAGACGCCCAGCGCGCCGCACAGCGGGTCCAGGAAGCGCGGGATGCTCAGCAGACGCCGCTCGCGCGTCTCCTGCAGCTTGGGCTTCGGCCAGAGAACGGCGAGGGCCACGAAGGAGAGGACGAGGACGATCGTCGCCGCCCACCCGAAGAGCCAGCGCGGGATCGGCAGATCCTGGACGCCGACGATGCCGTGCGCGGAGGCCTGCGGGGCGAGGACGAGCCCTGCGAGCGACATCGCGCCGGTCAGCGCGACGATGCGGCTCCGGACTGGCATAGGTACAGAAGTGTACATAGGACGGACGGACGGCTGCCCGCCCGCCCCATGCAGGCTATCCGGCTGCTACTTCGTGCACTTCTGCGAGAGCTCGACGGTCTTCGGCGCCGCGCCGTCGGCGTAGCGGAAGTCGCCCTTGGCGGCCCACTTGCCGCCCGAGCACTTCGTGATCTCGACGAGGCCGCGGGTCTTGCCCTTGACCTTGCGCGTCTTCTGGATCTTCACCTGGAAGAGCGTGATCGCGACCTTGACGCCGGGAGCGGGCTCCTGGAGGTTGGCCGGCACCGGCACCTTGAGCTTCAGGCCGTACTTGCCCGACGCGCTGGAGAGCGTGCCGACGATGTTGCTCTGGATGCGCAGCGGGCTCGTGCCCTCGACGAACAGGTTGACCTTGTTCTTGCCGCCGTTGACGGCGGTGATCTTCAGATCGTCCTGCAGAATGCCGCCGACGGCCAGGCCCGCGGCCTTGCCCGTGCCGACGATCGAGCCCGACGGGCAGTCGTCGGTCGAGCGCGCGGCCGAGATCTTCGAGCCCGCGCACGTCGGGAACAGGTCACCGTTGTACTTCGAACCGGCCGGGAAGAAGAGGTCGACGTAGCTGAGGGTCGGCGGCTGCGCGCCGGGCGTCGTCTCCCGCGAGCCGAGCGACACGCTGAGCGCGACGCTCTTCGGCGACTTGGTGGTGCTGGCCCTCGAGGGGCTGGCCTTGATGGTCAGGTCCTGCACGGGCTCGGCCATCGCGGCCGTCGGCAGGGCGAGCAGGGTGGCGGCGGCGCACGCCGGCACCAGGAAGCGTCGGAACGTCATGTGTCTCCAGGGGTTCTGAGGGGGGGAGGGATTGCCGGCCGTTCGTGGCCGGCGTCACACAGGAATCTAGGATCCGCCGTGTTGTCCGCTCGTTAACAACCCGGGGCGCGACCGGAAGTTCCGATCGCGCCCCGTGGAGACAACTGGAGGGCCCGCTCAGCGGGCCGAAGGGCCTACTTGCCCTTGGTGCACTTCAGCGAGTCGTTCACCGTGGTCTTGGTGCCGTCGGCGTAGTTGAAGTCCGCCTTGGCCTTCCACGTCCCGGTGCACTTGTTGATCTCGGCGATGCCGCGGGTGACGCCCTTGACCTTGCGCTTGGCGCCGACCTTCACCTGGAAGAGCGTGATGGCGGTGCGGACGCCCGGGGCGGGCTCCTGCAGGTTCTGCGGGATGTCGACCGTGAGCGTCAGGCCGAAGTCGCCGCTGCCCTTGCCGATCTTCACGTCGAGGTTCGACTGGATCCGCAGCGGGCTCGTGCCCTCGACGAACAGGCTCAGCCGGTTCTTGCCGCCGTTGACGGCCGTGATCTTCAGGTCGTTCTGCACGATGTTGCCGACGGCCAGGGCCTCAGCCTTGCCGCTGCCGACGATCGAGCCCGACGGGCAGTCATCGGTCGAACGGGCGGCGGAGATGCCGCTCGCGGCGCACTTCGGGAACAGATCGCCGTTCCAGACGGCGCCCGCGGGGAAGAACACCTTGGCCCGCGACGTCGTGGGCGGGAGCGCGCCCGAATCGTCCTTCGTGCCGGTGCTGAAGTTCACCGTGACCGGGACCGGCTTCTTCTTCGTGCCCGACTTTGCCGGGGATGCCGTGATGTTGAAGTCCTGCGAGGGCGCAGCATTCGCGGCCGCGGGCAGCACCAGCAGGGCAGCGGCCACAAGGGCCAGGGACGTCGTGGTCCTACGCATGTATCTCTCTCCGTCTCCCAATGGATGGATGGTTGGGGGCAACCCTCCCGAGTGATCCCCCAACACCCGGACCTCGGAAGAGTTGCGCACTTACCGGCTGCAACGCACCGTATCGGTGACGGTCGCGCGCGTGCCGTCCGCGTATTCGAACACACCCTTGAACTTCCAGCGCCGGTTGCTCGGGCAGGAGGTCGACTCGATGTACCCGACACGGTCCCCGCGGCGGCTCACCGTCTTGCGGTCGATGTTGACCCGGAAGTTCGAGATCGCGACCCGGACACCCGGTGCGGGCTCCTGCAGGTTCAGCGGGATCGGCACGTCGAGCCGGTACGAGTACGTCGAGCTCTTCAGCGCGCGGATGCTCGCCCTGATGTTGCTCTGGATCCGCAGCGGGCTCGTGCCCTCGACGAACAGGTTCACGTACTTGCCGTCCACGCCGTTCACGGCGGTGATGTCGAGATCGTCCTGCGTGATGCCGCCTGTCGCGTCACCGGCGGCCTCGCCGTCACCGACGACCGACGCGCGCGTGCAGTCGTCCGTGCTGCGCGCCGAGCTGATGCGCGACGACGAGCAGTCGCGGAAGTAGCGGCCGTTGAACTTGGCGCCACGCGGGAAGTAGATCTTCGCTTCCTTGGTCGTCGGCGGCAGCACGCCGGCCGTGGTCTCGCGCGTGCCCGTCGTGATGCGCAGCGAGTGCGGGGTCGGGTTCTTCTTCGAACCCGCGTTCACGCCGCTGGTCTTGCCGTCGACGCGAGCGTCGAAATCCTGCACCGGTGCGGCCGTCGCAACCTGCGGGGCCAACAGCGCAGCCGCGGTCGCGACCGCGGCGGTCGTGGTCATGCGTCCCATCGAACAGTCCTCCTGCCTGGTTCGACGAGGCACATCCCGAGCCCCGTTCGGTCTCTCCTGAGGTCCTGTCCGTTGGAACACCTCGCGAGCACCGTGGTTGCGGTCGCGGGTGCTACCGTCGCCCGCCGTGCTGGCTCCCGCACACACGATTCCCGCGCCGCCGTTCCCCCGTGAGATGAAGTGGGCCAACGTCGCGATGCTGCGGATGGATCAGCAGAAGGGCCGCCCCGTGCTGGTCGAGTTCTGGGACTTCTGCCGCGTCAACTCGCTGCGGACCATCCCCTACCTCCAGGCCTGGCACGAGCGCTACGAGGCCGACGGGCTGCGCGTCATCGGCATCCACGCCGGCGCGTTCCCGCCCTCCCAGCGCGAGGACGATGTCCGCGCAGCGATCGAGCGGCTCGGCATCACGTATCCCGTCGCCATCGACCCGGACTGGCGCCTGTGGCACGACTACGGGAACAAGGGCTGGCCGGCGCGGTACCTGTGGACGCCGGACCTCTGGCTGCACAGCTACCACTACGGCGAGGGCGCGTACGACGAGACCGAGCGCGAGATCCAGGAGCTGCTCGGGGTCGAAGCCGACCTCGTCGCGCCGGTGCGGCCGGAGGACGAGCCCGGTGCGGGCGTCGGGCAGGTCACGCCCGAACAGCCGGGGACCTACAACGGCCCGTACGAGGCCGGGTCGGCCTGGGCCGTCGTGTCCGGCAGCGGGACGCTGCGCGTCAACGGCCGTGAGCTCGCGGTCGAGAACGCGGGGTGCGTGCCGCTCGTCGAGCACGAGCGCCACACCGCCGCCGTCCTGGAACTCCAGGCCGGCGACGGAGTGACGGTCCACGCCGTGCAGTTCGCGCCCGGCGTGGTCTGATCTCCTTGGCGATCAGCCCTTCTTGCACTTGATGGTGCGCTCGGCCGAGTAATTCGGGGAGTTCACGTACTCGAACGTGCCCTCACCGCTCCACTCGCCACCGTCGCAGCGGGTGATCTCGATGATGCCGCGCTTCTGCTTCTTGATCGTGGCCGACTTGCCGACGGTCACCTCGAAGTTGGTGATCGCCACGGCGACACCCGGCGCAGGCTCCTGCAGGTTCTTCGGGATCGGCACCTCGAGGCGGATGCCGTACTTGCCCGTGACCTTCTTGATCTTGGCCTCGATGTTCGACTGGATGCGCAGCGGGCTCGTGCCCTCGACGAACATGTTGACGGTCGACTTGCCGCCGTTGGCGACGACGATCGTCAGGTCGTTCTGGACGATCCCGCCCGTGGCCGAGCCGGCCGCCTTGCCCTTGCCGATGATCGAGCCCGAGGGGCAGTCGTCCGTCGACCGTGCCGCCGAGATGCTCGAACCCGAGCACTTCGGGAACAGGTCGCCGTTCCACTGCGAGCCCTTCGGGAAGAAGAGCGTGGCCTTCTTCGTCGTAGGGGGCAGCGCGCCGGTCGTGTCCCGCGTACCGGTCTTGACCTTCAGGGTGACGCTGCGCTTCTTCTTCGACGTGCTGGCCGTCGTCGGGCTGGCGCTGATGGTGAAGTCCTGGATGACTTCCGCCTGGGCGCTGGCAGGGACGGCGAGCGCGACGGCAACAGCCATCGCAGGGGCGATGCGCTTCTTCATGGTGATGGTTCTCCTCCTCCGGGGCGCCGTCTCCCGTACGGCGCCAACGTTCACATCAGTGTGCCATCAAACGGTGTCATCGAAACCTGCGGGCCGGAGCACGTCCCTGGGGACGTCGGCGAGCAGGCGTTCGAGCCGTGGCGGCACGTGGGAATCCGTGTCGACGGCCACCGCGCCGCCAGCCCAGTAGGGGCTGACGCCATCGGGTCCGTGCACGAAGTGACCTTCATATACCCAGGAACCGGTGTTGACCAACGAAGTTGCGTCCATGCGCCATTCGGTCTCATCGTCGCCCGGGAGCGGGCCCGCCCGGTGGCTGTGGCCGAAGACGATGTGCGCCGCGCGGATGTCGAGCCGGCTGGCGGCCTCCCCCACTCCGGCGAGCACGGCGGTGCGCATCGCCGGGCCGCTGATGTCCGCGCGCACGGGACCCAGTCCCGCGCGGTTCACCGCCGCGACCGCGAGAGGGAACAGGCGGGCGAGCACGCGGTGGGAGATCGGGCGGTGGCCGTCCCCGGCGAGCATCTGGTAGACCCGCACGCCGCTGCCCGCGCCGGCCGCGGACTTCTCCGGGGCCGCGCGCTGCGCGATGGCGTGCGACCACGCGTAGTTGGGCGCGAGCACGCGCTCGTAGTCGTCGGGCACCGCGCGCTCCGGCACCGGGCCGGCCACCCGCGCGGTCACGCCGGCGGCGAGGCGCTCGAACGTGGGGATCGTGCTGTGGACGTCGAGGTAGTGCCCGTGCATGGCGTAGACGTCGTCGCGCAGCCACACGCCGGGATAGGCGAACTCGACGGTCGCGGGCGCGAGCGCCGCGGCGACGCTCCGGGCCATCCACGACGCGTCCTCCGGCGCGACGCGATGCTCGAGTTCGAGCGGGGCCGCACCGTCGCGCGCCCGCTGCTCATGCCACTGCGCCAGCAGCTCGTGATCGTGATTGCCCGGGACCACGACGATGGACCGTCCCGGCCCGGCCATCGCGCCGCCGAGCTCCCGGAGCACGGGTTCGGCCCGCACCAGCGCGTCACGCGCCGGGCCATGGCGCAGCTCGACGGTGTCGCCGAGCAGGACCAGCCGATCGACGCCGCGCAGCCTGGCGATCAGCGTGCCGCGCGCGACCGCGCGCTGTAGTACGTCATCCCCGCCGGCCCGTCCGAGGTGGAGGTCGGAGACGACGAGCGTCTGCACGGGCGGCAGCGCTACGCGGAGGCAGCGGCCGCGGTGTCCTGGCGGATCCGCTTGGGCAGCATGAACCGCACGTCCTCGCGCAGGACCTCGAACTCCTCGACCTGCTCCACCCCGCGGTCGCGGAAGAACCCGACGAGGCGCTCGACGAGCTCCTCAGGCGCCGACGCGCCCGAGCTGATGCCCACGACGTGCTTGCCCTGCAGCCACTCCTCGCGGACCTGATCCTCGCGGTCGATGAGGTAGGCCTCGGTGCCCAGCTCCTGCGCGACCTGCACGAGCCGGCTGGAGTTCGACGAGTTCTTCGAGCCGATGACCAGGACGAGGTCGCACAGCGGCGCCATCTGCTTGACGGCGGCCTGGCGGTTCGTCGTGGCGTAACAGATGTCGTCGGTGCGCGGCCCGGTGATGTTCGGGAACTTCTCGCGCAGCCGGTTGATGATGGCGCGGGTCTCGTCGACCGACAGCGTGGTCTGCGAGATGTAGGCGACCTTGTCGGGATCGGCGACCTCGAGGTTGTCGACGTCGGCCTCGGTCTCGACGAGGACGATGTGGTCGGGCGCCTCGCCCATCGT
>SYBY01000117.1 GCA_005788585.1 Actinomycetota bacterium
CAGATCAGGCATCACATCAGACCATCCCATGATAAGAGATATAGCCCTGTTCACTAGGGAGAACTTTGTCGTGAATGCCAGGCCCTGTTCGGGGCGGAGCACGCCAACGTCCAGCCGCACGCCGGCGCGCAGGCGAACGCCGCCGTCTACCACGCGCTCATGGATCCGGGTGACACGGTCCTCGGCCTGTCGCTCGCGCACGGCGGCCATCTCACCCACGGGATGAAGCTGAACTTCAGCGGCAAGCTGTACGACGTCGCCGCCTACGAGGTCGAGCCCGACTCGTACCTCATCGACATGGACAAGGTCGCGGAGATCGCCCGTGAGCGCCGTCCGAAGATGATCCTCGCCGGCTGGTCGGCCTACCCGCGCCACCTCGACTTCGCGCGCTTCCGCGAGATCGCCGACGAGGTCGGCGCCTACCTCTTCGTCGACATGGCCCACTTCGCCGGGCTGGTCGCGGCGGGCCTGCACCCCAACCCGGTGCCGTACGCCGACGTCGTCACGACCACGATCCACAAGACCCTCGGCGGCGCGCGCGGCGGGATGATCCTCTGCAAGGAGGAGCTCGCGAAGAAGATGAACTCCGCGGTGTTCCCGGGCCAGCAGGGCGGTCCGCTCGAGCACGTCATCGCGGGCAAGGCCGTCACGCTGAAGATCGCGGCGAGCGACGCCTTCAAGGAGCGCCAGCAGCGCACGCTCGATGGCGCGCAGGCGGTCGCGGGCGCGCTGGTCGGCGCCGGTCACGGCGTCTCCGTCCTGACCGGCGGCACCGACGTGCACCTCGCGCTCGTCGACCTGCGCGAGTCCGAGCTCACCGGCCAGGACTCCGAGGACCGCCTGCACGAGATCGGCATCACGGTCAACCGCAACGCCGTCCCGTTCGACCATCGCCCGCCGATGGTCACGAGCGGCCTGCGCATCGGTACCCCGGCGCTGGCGACCCGCGGCCTGCAGGCCGAGGACTTCGCCGAGATCGGCGAGATCATCGCGACGGCGCTCACGCCGGACTTCGCGTCCAAGCGCGGTGAGCTGGCCGACCGCGTGGCCGCGATCGCCGAGCGCTACCCGCTGTACGAGCAGCTGTCGGTCCCCACGCCCGCCTGACCATGGGGCAGGAGTTCGACGAGCTGACCCCTGCGCTCGTCGACTGGATCGGCCGGCAGCGCATGTTCTTCGTCGGCACCGCCCCGAGCGGTGACGACGGCCTGGTCAATATCTCGCCGAAGGGCTGGATGGACAGCTTCCGGGTGCTCGGCCCGCGCCAGGTGGCGTATCTCGACGTGTTCGGCAGCGGCGTGGAGACCATCGCGCACCTGAAGGAGAACGGCCGGATCGTCGTGATGCTGTGCGCGTTCGAGGGCGGCCCGCGGATCCTGCGACTCCATGGCCGGGGCGAGGTGCTCGAGCACGGAACGCCGGCCTTCGACGAGGTGGTCGGCGCGTTCCCGGCGGGCGCCACCCAGGGCGGCGAGCGGTCGATCCGCTCGATCATCCGGGTGGACGTCGAGCGGATCGCCGACTCGTGCGGCTACGGCGTGCCGCGGATGGACTACGTCGGCGAGCGCGACACCTACGACCGCGCCACGGCGGTGAAGGAGCGCAAGCAGGGCGCCGAGGAGCTGCTGGACTTCCGGCGCAGGCGCGCCGCCACCAGCCTCGACGGCCTGCCGGGGCTCAGCCAGCGCTGACGGCCCGCTGGAGGACCTGCGCAATCCGCGCCGCCTGCGCCGCGGACCCGTGCTCCAATGCCGCGGCACGCGCCGCGGGATTCGGGCAGGGAAGCTCCAGCGCCGCCCTCAGCCCGCGCTCGATGTCGTCCGTCCGCGCGGGGTCGACGAGCACCCCGGCGCCCGGGGGAACGAACTCGGGCGGCCCGCCCGCGCGCGTGGCGAGGACCGAGCGCGCCATCGCCATCCCCTCGAGCGTGACCTGGCCGAAGGGCTCGGACAGCGACGGCTGCGCGACGACGTCGGCGGCCGCCAGCCATGCCGCGACGTCCTCATGGGGAATGCGGCCCGTGACGCGGACACCCGGGCGGGTCGCAACTGCGTCGCGCAGGCTGCCATCCCCGACGAACGCGAGCTGCCCGCGGCCGAGCCGGGCGAACGCCTCGGCCAGGCGGACCACGTTCTTGCGCTCCTCCAGCGACCCCGCGCAGACGACGAACGGCCCGTCGCCGGTCCACCCGACGTCGACGCGCGCCTGCACCGCCTCGCGCGGGGAGAAGACCGCCAGGTCGACACCGCAGTCGATGACCGACAGCTTCGGCGCGGCGGCCGGCACGACACGCGTCAGCCG
Source organism: Actinomycetota bacterium (assembly GCA_005788585.1). Next base: position 2,302 of record SYBY01000117.1, read on the forward strand.
GTCGGCCAGGTGCTGGGAGACGGCGATGACCGCGGCCGCCCGGCGGACCGTCACGTCGGTGACGGCCCGCAACCCGGCGCTGCGCTCGGCGTTCGCGACGTCGGTGCCGTGGGCCGTGACCACGAGGGGCACGCCACCGGAAGCCGCCGCGATCGCCGCCACGGTGCCCGCGGGCACGAGAAAGTGGGCGTAGACGACCTCAGGCCCGAACCGGCGCGCCTCGAGCACGGCGTCCTTGAGCAGGACGGCGTGCTTGGTCGGCGCGCCACCGCGGTGGTCGATGACCGCCCGGCGCACCTCGTGTCCCAGGGCGGTCAGCTCGCGCTCCACGAGGGCGACGAACGCGCCGAGATCCGGAGCGGCAGGCGACGGGTACATCTGCGACACGAGCAGGATCCGCACGGGCGGGGAGCCTAGTACCGACGTGACGCCCACCCGGTCCGGGAGGGTGGGCCCCCATAATGGTGCGGATGCGCCCCGATGTCTTCGACGCGGTGGCCGGTCTGCTCGTCGCGGCGGGTGTCGCCGCTGCCCTCACGCCTGCCACCGCCATGTTCGCGCGGCGCGTCGGCGCGGTCGACGCGCCGCGCGAGCGTGGGCTCGGCCCGGGAGGGACGCCGCTGCTCGGCGGCCTGGCGATCTACGCCGGGGTGCTCGTCGGCGTGCTGCTGATGCTGGACATCACCGAGGAGCTGCGCGGCGTGCTGCTCGGGGCCACGCTCATCACCGTCGTCGGCGCGCTCGACGACCGGTTCGAGCTGCCCGCGGTCGTCAAGCTCACCGGCCAGGTGGCGGCGGCGGCGATCCCCGTCTCGATGGGCGTCGTCGTCGACAACGTCACCGTGCCGTTCATCGGCCCGGTCGACTTCGAGTGGACCGGGGCGCCGCTGACCATCCTCGGGATGGTCGCGGTCATGAACATCGTCAACTTCTCCGACGGGGTCGACGGGCTCGCTGCCGGGGTGGGGATGATCAGTGCCGCCGCGTTTGCGGTCATCGCCTTCGATCTCGGTCGTAACGATGCGGGCGTGCTGTCCGCGATCGTGGCGGGCGCCGCCCTCGGGTTCCTCGTCTTCAACTTCCCACCGGCCTCGTCGTACATGGGCGACTGCGGCGCGAACCTGCTCGGTCTCCTGCTGGGCTGCATCGCGGTGCTCGGTGCGGTGAAGACCAACGCGGTGCTCGCGCTGATCCTGCCGCTCGTCGTGCTCGCGGTGCCGTTCCTGGACACGACCTTCGTGGTGCTCAAGCGCCTGAAGTACCGACGACCGGTCTACGAAGCCGACCGCGAGCACTTCCACCACCGCCTCGACCGGATCGGCTTCTCGGCGCGGCGCACCGCGCTGTACCTGTACGCCTGGATGGCGAGCATGGCCGGCCTGGCCGTCGCGCTGCGCTTCGTGCCGTACAGCGACAACGGCGGTGCGCTGAACCTGCGGTGGACGATCGTGATGGGCGGGCTCATCCTGCTCGCGCTGATCTGGTCCGTCTACCTGGTCTACGTGCTCGAGATCGTCAAGTTCCGCCGGCTGCGCGCGTGGCAGCTGCGACGCAGCGATCCGGAGACCGCAGAGCACGTCATCGACGCCGCGGTGCGCCGCGACCTGGAGACCGGCGAGTTCGAAGCGGTGCGCCGCGGGTCGTAGGTCAGGCGGCGCCGTAGACGGCGCGGACCCAGATCTCGGCGAGCGCGTCGACGTGCGCCTCCGTGACCTCTTCCCCGCGCAGGCGCCACGTGTAGAACGCGCGCTCGGTCATGCTGACGAGGGCGCGCGCGGTCGCCTCGGTCGGGTGGACGGGCGCAGCCTCGCCCGAGGCCTCGACCTCCGCCATGCGATCCATCGCGGCGTGGACGAGGGCATCGAGCACGCCCTGGAACACCGCGCTGACCGTCTCGTCGACGGCGGAGACCTCGACGACGGCCTGCAGGAGCGCGCCATGTTCCTGGTAGATCGCGTGGACGCCGCGCATCGCGATGCCGATGGTCTCGCGCCCCTCCGCGGTGCCGTTCAGCCACGCACTCTGCTCGTAGACCTCCTGCCCGACGTCCTGGAGCAGCCGCATCAGGACCTCGCGCTTGTCCTTGAAGTAGAAGTAGAACGCGGTGCGGGAGATGCCGGCGGTGGTGGCGATCCGCTCGATCGAGAGGTCATTCCACCGCTCGCCCTCCTGGAGCATGGTGTCGACGGCGAGCAGCACGTCGCGCTCGACCTGTGCGCGCTTGGCGCTCGTGGGCTCGGTCCTGCGGGTCAGATCGGTGGGAAAGCGAAGATCCATGCCGGCCGGCGAAGGGTACCGGCATCAGGGGGCACCGATACATTGACCGGCCATGCGCGTTAGGAACCTCGATGACGTCGAACCGTTCACCACGCTTGACGGCTCGGAGATCCGCGAGCTCGCCGGCCGCGTCTCCCTCCCGGCCGTCAACCAGTCCCTCGCGGAGGCCACGGTGCCTGCGGGCGGGGCGACGACCGAGCACTACCACCGGGTCACCGAGGAGCTGTACTACATCACCTCGGGAACGGGGCGGTTGCGCGTCGACGGCGAGGAGCGCGACGTGACGCCCGGCGACTGCATCGTGATCGCGCCCGGGGCCGTCCACAAGCTCTGGAACACGGGCGATACGCCCCTGCGGCTGCTGTGCTGCTGCGCGCCCGCCTACACCCACGAGGACACCGTGCTCACCGAGGACGAGGGCGCCGGGTGACGCGCCTGCTCGTCGTCGTGCTCGCGGCCGTCGCGCTGGCCGGGAGCCTGGCGCCCGCTGCGCAGGCACGCGGAGCCGCGATCGGCATCGGCGACCAGAAGGCGTCGATGTTCGACGACAAGCGGTTTCGCACCCTCGGCATCCGGTACGCGCGGCTCACCGTCGCGTGGGACGCGCTGTCTCATGACTGGCAGCGGGCGGAGATCGACCAGTGGATGGCGGCGGCCCGCCGGGCGAACGTCGATCCGCTCGTGACCTTCGGGCATTCACGGACCGACCGGCGCTCGCTGCCCAAGCCGTCGCGCTTCAAGTTCGAGTTCCGCCGCTTCCGCGAGCGCTACCCGTGGGTCGACACGTACGCGACCTGGAACGAGGCCAACCACTGCGGCCAGCCCGTATGCAACCGCCCGGCGCTCGTGGCGGCGTACTACAAGGCGATCCGCCGTGAGTGCCGCGACTGCACGGTCCTGGCCGCTGAGCTCCTGGACATGCCCAACATGGTGTCCTGGGCGCGCCGCTTCACCAAGGCCGCGGGACACGAGCCGGAGGTCTGGGGCCTGCACAACTACGTCGACACCAACCGCTTCCGCACGACGAGCTCGCGGGACATGCTGCGCGGGGTCAAGGGGAAGATCTGGCTGACCGAGGTCGGTGGGCTCGTGCGACGCACGAGCAAGACGAAGGTGCCGCTCGACGAGTCCCCGACCCACGCGGTGCGCGCGCTGAAGTGGCTCTTCCGGGAGATCATCCCGATGAGCGACCGCTTCGAGCGCGTCTACATCTACCACTGGAACGCCGGCGGGCCGCAGGAGAACTGGGACTCAGCGCTGTTCACCCCCGGCGGTCGTCCCCGCGAGGCCTACGACATCGTCAAGCGCCAGATCCTCTCGCGCCGCCGCGCATGAACCTCGCGATCATCTCGGACACCCACCTCGCCGCCGGCGCCGAAGCGGTCGAAGGGAGGCGCGGACTGCCGCCGGGCACCCTGGACCGGCTCCGTCGCGCGGACGCGATCCTCCACGCCGGCGATCTCATGCGCGTGCCCGTGCTCGACGACCTGCTGGCGCTCGGCCCGCCCGTCCACGCGATCCACGGCAACGCCGACGACGAGGACGTCCGCGCCCGCCTGCCCGCGCTGCTCACGCTGGACTTCGAGGGGGTCCAGGTCGTCATGACCCACAACGGCGGGCCCGCCGCCGGCCGGCTCGAGCGCATGCGGCGCAAGTACCCCGACGCCGACGCCGTCGTGTTCGGGCACTCGCACATCCCGCTGCACGAGACCTCGGAGGACGGGGCCTTCCAGATCTTCAACCCGGGCAGCGCGGCCGACCGTCGTCGCGCGCCGAAGCACACGATGGGCGAGGCCGTGGTGCGCGACGGGGCGATCGCCTTCACCCTCGTGGAGCTGGACTGACGTGGCCTGGCACGAGCGACCCGCCGGGAGCTTCACGGCGGAGCTGTGGGACGGGATCGGCGACGTGTGGGCCGAGATCCGCAGCCATCCGTTCATGGCCGGGCTGACCGACGGGACGCTGGACCCGCGGTCGTTCGTCTTCTACGTCGTGCAGGACGCCCACTACCTGCGCGAGTACGCGCGGGCGCTGGCGGTGTGCGGCGCGCGGGCGGACCGCGTCGAGGCGATCCGCATGTTCTGCGAGCACGCCGCCGGGGCGATCGCCGTGGAGCGGGAGCTGCACGAGTCGTTCTTCGCCGAGTTCGGCCTCTCCGAGGACGCGGTCGCGGCGACGCCCATGGCGCCGACGAACGTCGCGTACACGAGCTACCTGCTCAGCGCGGCCTACGGCGGGTCCTACGCCGAGGCGGTCGGCGCGGTCCTCCCGTGCTACTGGATCTACGCCGAGGTCGGCCGCGAGCTGCTGGCCTCCGGGTCGCCGGACGCCCGCTATCAGCGCTGGATCGACACCTACGGCGGCGACGAGTTCGCCGAGGTCGTGTCGCAGGTCCTCGATACGGCCGACGCGCTGGGCCCGACGCTGTCCGCGGCCGACCGTGCTGCGGCGGCCGAGCGGTTCGCCACCACGAGCCGGTACGAGTGGATGTTCTGGGACATGGGGCTGCGCCGGGAGGCCTGGCCGGTCTGATCACCCGCCACCCGGGCGAACCACTCACCCGGGGTGATTCGACACACCGGCGGTTGTGAACCGGCCGCAAACGCCGCAGAATCCCGCGTTCGCTTGTTCCCGCAGACGAAGTTCCACCGGCCGCCCGTGCGCGCCGAACATGTCGAGCGCTCGATGCTCCTCGACGCCATCTCCCGCAGCGCCGCGCGGGTGGTGGTCGTCAGCGCGCCCGCGGGGTTCGGCAAGTCGACGCTGCTGGCCCAGTGGGCGGGGCGCGCGCCGGACGGCGACCGGGTCGCCTGGGTGTCCGTGGACCGCGACGACGAGGGCGCACGGCTGTGGCTCGCCGTCCTGACGGCGCTGCAGCCGATCGTGGGCGACGCGCTGGCCCCGGCGCTCGACGCCGCGGAGGCGCCCGACGCCGATCTGCGCGCAGGGGTGCTCATCGCGCTGCTCGACGCGCTGGCCGAGATCGAGGCGCCCGTGACCCTCGTCCTCGACGACCTGCACCTCGCGCTCGACGACCCCGGGACCCGGGAGAGCATCGACTGGTTCCTCGCCCGGCTGCCGCGGGCGCACAGCGTGATGATCGCGACGCGCCGCGATCCCGGGCTCGACGCCCTGGGCCGCATGCGGGGCCACGGCGAGGCGCTGGACGTCCGCGCCGACGACCTGCGCTTCGATCCCGACGAGGCCGGGCGGTTCCTGCGCGACGCGCTCGGCCTGACCCTCGGGGCGGAGGACGTCGCCGCGCTCGAGCGGCGCACGGAGGGCTGGCCGGCCGCGTTGTACCTCGCGGCGCTGCGCCTGCGCCTCGGCGACGCGCCCGACGACGTGGTCGAGCAGCTGCGCGCGTCCGACGAGGACCTCATCGGCGATCTGACCGACGAGGTGCTGCGCAGCTCGCCCGAGCACGAGCGGCGGTTCATCCTCGAGACCGCCGTCCTCGACCGCTTCAACGCGGATCTCTGCGTCCGCCTCCTGGGCGACACGCCTGCGACACGCGACGCGTTCACCAGCCTGACGCGGTCGTCGCTGCTGCTCAGCCCGCTGGACCGGTCGCGCACGTGGTTTCGCTGCCATCACCTGCTGCGCGACGTGCTGCGCAACCGCCTGCAGGCCGCGGACCCTCAGCGCGCCCGGGAGCTGCATGTGCGCGCAGGCGGGTGGTTCGAGACCGAGGGCGGGGAGGGGGAGCTCGTCGAGGCGATGCACCACTACCTCGCCGCGCGCGACTGGGACCTCGCCGCCGAGCTGCTGACGTGCCACAGCATCCGCTTCGTGCAGTCCGGTGCCCTGGGCGGGCGGGCGCGTGAATGGCTGGCGCAGTTCCCGGCCGACGTCGTCGGCGGCGACGCGCGGCTGTGTTACGTCAGCGCGCTGCTCGCCGCGCTGGACGGCGACCGCGAACGCCGTGACGGGTGGCTGCAGACAGGCGAGGCCGCGGGCTGGGCGGGGCCGATGCCCGACGGCACCGCGTCGTACGCGCTGGCGGCGCAGTGCCTGGAGGCGATGCTGTGCTTCGACGACCTCGGCGGCGCGGTCGCGGCGGCCCGCCAGGCGCTGGCGCAGCTGCCCCGCGGCGCGCCGGTGC
>SYBY01000118.1 GCA_005788585.1 Actinomycetota bacterium
CGAGCTCGGGATCCCGGTGCTGGGCATCTGTTACGGCATGCAGCTCATCACGCTGGCGCTGGGCGGCCGGGTCGAGGGTGCCGACGTCGGTGAGTTCGGGCGCTCCGAGCTGACGGTCCACGAGTCGGGCCGGCTCCTGGCTGACCTCCCGCGCGAGCAGAAGTGCTGGATGTCGCACCGTGACACCGTCTACGAGGCGCCGCCCGGGTTCACGGCGCTGGCCTCGTCGACGGCATCACCGGTAGCCGCGCTCGAGAGCGTCGAGCGTGACATCTATGGCATCCAGTACCACCCTGAGGTCGTCCACACGCCCTTCGGGCACGAGGTGCTCCAGCGCTTCCTGCTGGACATCTGCGGGTGCGACGGCACCTGGAGCGCGGCGTCGATCGTCGAAGACCAGATCGCGCGGATCCGCGCGCAGGTCGGGACCGGCAAGGTCGTCTGCGGCCTGTCGGGGGGCGTCGACTCGTCGGTGGCGGCGTTGCTCGTCCACCGGGCGATCGGCGAACAGCTGACGTGCGTGTTCGTCGATCACGGTCTCATGCGCAAGAACGAGGGCGAGCAGGTCATCAGCGCCTTCCGTGACCGCTTCCAGATCCCGCTCGTGGCCGTCGACGCCGAGGAGCGGTTCCTGAACAAGCTCCAGGGCGTCACCGAGCCCGAGGCCAAGCGCAAGGCCATCGGCGCCGAGTTCATCCGCGTCTTCGAGGAGGAGGCCGCGAAGATCGGCGACGCGAACTACCTCGTGCAGGGCACGCTCTACTCGGACGTCATCGAGTCGGGCGGTGGGACGGGTGCCGCGACGATCAAGTCCCACCACAACGTGGGTGGCCTGCCGGACGACCTGACCATCGAGCTCGACGAGCCGCGGCGCGCGCTGTTCAAGGACGAGGTACGTGCCGTGGGTGCCGAGCTGGGGCTGGACGAGCGCCTGGTCTGGCGGCAGCCGTTCCCCGGCCCCGGCCTGGCGATCCGCATCGTCGGCGGCGAGGCGACGAAGGAGCGCCTCGATCTGCTGCGCGACGCCGACTACATCTTCCAGGACGAGATCCGCAAGGCCGGGCTGTACCGCGATCTCTGGCAGTCGTTCTGCGTGCTGCCCGATGTCCGCACGGTCGGCGTGCAGGGCGACGAGCGCACGTACGGCTCCGTCGTCGTGCTTCGCGCGGTGACGTCCGACGACGCGATGACGGCCGACTGGGCGCGGCTGCCCTACGACCTGCTCGAGCAGATCGCGTCGCGGATGATCAACGAGCTGCGCGACGTCAATCGCGTGGTGCTCGACATCACGAGCAAGCCGCCGGGCCCGATCGAGGGGGAGTAGGCGGCGCGGCTCAGCCGAAGAGCAGGCTGAGCACGCCGTACTGCCACGGGGTGAAGAACGACACGATCCCCAGGCCGAGCAGCACGAGGAACGCGTTGCGCCAGGTGATCATGCCGCGCTTGTTGCGGTCGTAGGCGCCGAGCCCAGCGAGCAGTGTCCCCATCAGCGGGAAGAACAGCAGGAACAGCACGGTGATCGACACGAGCGCGATGTCCGGGTCGATGCGCGAGGACAGGTTGCCGAGGCGGATCTGCGGGATGCTGCGCGCCGGCGCGGCGAGGTCCGGTCGCTCGGCCAGTCTGCGGCGATGCGCGTCGAGGTCGGCGCCGCAGATCGCGCAGCCGCCGGCAAAGGCGCTCACGGGCTCGCCGCAGTTCGGGCACTTGGTCGCTCGGGCCACGGTTTCAGTCTACGAATGTCGCGTGGTGGGCTTCGAGCGTCACGTTTCGACGTTCGGCGCTCGCAGGGGCTATACCCCGTGGGGGTAGCTTGCTACGCTTGCTCCATGCCCGAGACAACCGCCGCCACGCATGGCTACACGGCCACGAAGGACCAGCTGCTCAAGCGCCTGAGGCGTGTCGAGGGCCAGGTCCGTGGAATCCAGGGCATGGTCGACGACGACCGCTACTGCATCGACATCCTCACGCAGATCAGCGCGGTGCAGGCCGCATTGGACAAGGTCGCACTCGGCCTGGTCGACGAGCACACGCGCCACTGCGTCATGGGCGCTGAAGGCGATGCGCGCGAGGAGAAGACCGAAGAGCTGATGGCGGCCGTGGGCCGCCTCATGCGCCGCGGGTGATCAGAGTCCGGCGGGCAGCAGGTCGTTGCGCACGAACGTGAGCTTGACGACCGGCCGGCACGCCACGGCGGCGTAGCCCTGCGCCTCGACCGCGGCGATCAGCGCGCGGGCGTCGGCGACCGAGCCGGTGTGGTGCAGCTGGGTGGAGAACACCGACACGCCGAGCGCGCGGAGGTCGACGGTCGGCATCACGTCGTACTCCGCACCCTCGATGTCGAGCTTCAGCAGGTCGACGCGGGCGTCGCCGAACTCGGCCTGCAGCGACGCGAGCGTCCGGCCCGGGACCTCGATGTGGTCGCCCTCGGTGTCGTAGAGGTGGGCGCTCGAGACGGAGCTGCTGCCCTCGTGATGGGTGACCTGCAGCCGGATGGGGCCGTCGGTCGCGGCGATCGCGACCTGGTGGGCCGAGAAGCGGTCACGTCCGGCGGCCTGCTCGCGGGCGTGCTCGACGTAGACGGGCGCCGGCTCGAAGGAGCGCACCGTCGCGCCCCGGTCGAGGAGCGCGAGGTCGAACGTGATGTCGCCGCCGGCGCCGACGGTCCAGCACGTCCAGTCCGGGGTCACGAGGCCGAGCGGGATCGTCCAGCCGCCGTAGGGCGTGCCGACGTCCTCGAGCCCGGGCATCGGGGTCAGGGCCAGGGTCGGCAGGCGCCGTTCGAACCAGCGGCGCTTCAGGGCGCTGCGGACCTTGGCGGGGCGGAGTTTGGCGACGGCAGACACGGACGCGGCAGTCTACGGCGAACGGCGGCGCCGACGATGCGGTGCGTCTCGCCTAGCTCTGCTCGTCCCAGGCCTGCAGCAGCGGCAGCGGGTCGACGGGCTTACCGCCCCGGTACCAGCCGGGTCCTGACCACACCTCAAAGTGCAGGTGGCAGCCGCTGGCGCGGCCGGTGTCCCCGACGTAGCCGATGAGCTGGCCGGTCCGCACCCGCTCTCCCTTGTCGACGAGCGCCGCCTCGCGCAGGTGCATGTACGCGTAGTCGGTGTCCGTGCCGGCGCCGTCGATGACGAGGTAGTTGCCGGCCCTGCTGTGCGATGCCTTCCAGCGGACGGTCCCGCCGCGCGCGGCGACCATCGGCGTCCCGCACTTGGCGAAGACGTCCTGGCCCTGATGGCCTCCGTAGTCGCGCCCTGCGCCGAACCGCCCGGCGCCCTCGCCGTAGGTGTGCTCGCCGCGGATCGGGAACTGGTGGTCGAGGAAGAGGAAGGAGTCCGTCACGGCCGGCGCGGCGTTGGCGGCCTGCGCGGCCTTGGCGGCACCCGGCGAGGCGCCGGGCTGCCCGGAGTACACGCGGAACTCGTAGCGCCCCTCGGGCTGCACCTTGCCGGCGGTGACGCCGGTCCACGACACGCGCTTGAGCTCGCCCGGCGGGACCTGTCCCATGGGCCAGCGGCCGATCACGACGCCGTCGCTGCTGCGCAGCAGCTCGACCACGACGTCCACGGGGGCGCCGCCGCGGATCAGGAGGTCGAGGGACGCGGTCCGGGTGCCGTCGTAGAAGATCTTGTCGGTGTTGACCCGTGCGGCGACGGGGCCGCCGGGCGCGTTGGCGAGATCCGTCGCGCTCGTGTCGAACGCCACCACGTCCTTGCTGGGCGCCGACGGCGCGCCGTCGCCGTTCTTCAGCATCACCGGGCCCGTGCGCGCGCCCGCGGGGACGCGGACGTCGACCTGCCTGCGCTTCGGCCGGACGGCCGGGGCCTCGACGTCGTCCGCGGGCCCAGCGGCACCGAGGAAGACGACGCTCTGGACCTGGGCCATCGCGGTGCCCTTGATCCGCAGGAGCGTCCCGGGATTCACGCGCTCGATCCCGTCGCACGCACCGCGGCAGGTGACCGACGCGATCCGCGCGGGGGCGGAGGCGTAGGCACCACCGGCCGACACCGCCGGCGGCGGGGCAGCGGCTGACGCCACGGCGGGGAGGCCGAGGGCGGCGACGCAGGGCAGTGCGACGAGTACGCGCTTCAGAACGTGGATCTCCGGTGGTGGCCTACGGGGTTAGCTGACGGGCTCGCGCGGTGGTGTCGCGCTACCAGGCGGCACTGCCTGGATTCGCCCCCGGGCGCCGAGGCGCCCATCGGATCCCCCGTCCCGCGCCGCCGGGAGTCGGCGCCGCAGGTTCGGCATCTGGGTCGCGGGCACACTATCGAACGGGCAGGGCGGAAACCGGCCTCATGGAGGGCTGATTCCATGCCCGTCGCGGATGTCCTATGCTTGGTCGTCGCGCCCCGCGGCCACCTGGCCCGGCGGGCGCGCTTTCTCGCTCATGAAGACTTACGTCGCGAATTCCGAAACCCGCGAGCGCAACTGGCTGCTCGTCGATGCCACCGGCCTCACGCTGGGCCGACTGGCGACCCAGATCGCCGATGCGCTGCGTGGCAAGCGCAAGCCGGAGTACACGCCCCACGTTGACACCGGCGACTTCGTCGTGGTCATCAACGCCGAGAAGATCTCGGTCACGGGCAACAAGCGCTCCGAGAAGCTGTATCACCGTCACTCCGGCTACCCGGGCGGGCTGAAGAGCCGCACGCTCGAGGAAATGCTGGAGCGCCGGCCGGAAGAAGTCATCCGGCTGGCCGTCAAGGGCATGCTGCCCCGTAACCGCCTGGCGCGCAAGCAGATCACGAAGCTCAAGATCTACGCCGGCCCGGAGCATCCCCACACCGCTCAGCAGCCGCAACCGATGGAGATCAAGTCGTGATCGACGACGAGACGCCGACCGAGGGCACTCCCGAAGAGGAGGCCGTCGAGGCTCCCGAAGCCGTCGCCCCCGAGGCTGAGCAGCCCGCCGCTGAGGCTGAGGCGCCCGCCGAGGC
>SYBY01000119.1 GCA_005788585.1 Actinomycetota bacterium
CACCCGAACGACGAAAGCCCCCTGGCGAGCGGGGGCTTCCGGGCTGGTTCCATGCCGGCGACCCGTCATGAAACCACTAGCGGGGGCGGGATTCGACCCCGCGACCTTCGGGTTCTGCGCCCGCCGCGCTCCCAGCCTGCTCCACCCCGCGGCGTGGACCGATCACTATAGCGCGCCGAGAGAGGCTTCGACGCCGCGTGCCGACATGCAAGGATCGGTCCTGATGGCCATCGTCCACGTCACGCGCGAGCTTCCCGGAGATGCGCTCCAGCGCATTCCCGCGGCCGGCCACAAGCTCGTGGTGAACCCCGAGGCGATGCCGCCGACGCCTGCCGAGCTGCGCCGCGTCGCCGCGGACGCCGACGCGCTGATCACGACCCTCGCCGACCGCGTCAACGCCGAGCTCCTCGACGCCGCACCCCGGCTGAAGGTCGTCGCCAACTACGCCGTCGGCACCGACAACATCGACGTCCAGGCCGCGCACCGCCGCGACATCGCCGTTGGTGTCACACCCGACGTCCTGACCGACGCCACGGCCGACCTCGCCATGACGCTGCTCCTCGCCGTCGCGCGGCAGGTCCCGGTCGCCGCTCGTGCGGTGATCGACGGCGCGTGGAAGACCTGGGACCCGTCGGGCTACCTCGGCCTGGGGCTGCGCGATGCCCGGCTGCTGATCGTCGGCGCCGGCCGGATCGGCCGGGCCACGGGCGAGCGTGCCGCGGCGTTCGGCATGCAGGTCACCTACGCCGGCCGCGACGACGACCTGCTCGCGCTGCTGCCCGACGCCGATGTCGTCTCCCTGCACGTGCCGCTCTCGCCGCAGACGCGCAGGCTCATCGGCGAGACGGAGCTCGCCGCGATGAAGCCGGGCGCGCTGCTGGTCAACACCGCGCGAGGCGGGCTGGTCGACCAGGACGCGCTGGTCGAAGCACTCGAGCGCGGCCACCTCGGCGGCGCCGGACTCGACGTCATGACGCCCGAACCGCTGCCGCCGCACGACCCGCTGCTCGCCCTGCCCAACGTGCTCGTCCTGCCGCACATCGGGTCGGCCACAGTCGCTGCGCGCCACCGGATGACCGAGCTCGCGGTCGAGAACGTCCTCGCGGCGCTCGACGGGGAGCCGCTGCCCAACCCGGCGAAGGGCTGACCGTGCGCGTCGCGGTCGTCGACATCGGCACCAACTCCACCCGACTGCTCGTCGCCGACGTCGAGGACGGCACCGAGCGGGTCACCGAGCTGGAGCGACGCTCGATCGTCACGCGCCTCGGCGAGGGCGTCGACCAGACGGGCCGCCTCGGCGACGCGCCGATGCAGCGCGTCTTCGACGTGCTGGAGACCTACCGGCAGCTCATCGACGAGCACGGCGCCACCGCGACGTTCGCCGTCCTGACCAGCGCGACGCGCGATGCCGAGAACGGCCCGCAGTTCACCGCGACGGTGCGCGACCGCTACGGGCTCGACGCGCACACCATCGACGGCGACACCGAAGCCAACCTGACGTTCACCGGCGCGACCTCCGAGCGCCCGGCCGACGGCCAGGAGATCGTCGTCGTGGACATCGGCGGCGGGTCGACGGAGTTCGTCGTCGGCCGCGACGGCCAGGTCGACTTCCACGTCTCCACCCAGGTCGGGGTGGTCCGCCAGGGCGAGCGGTACCTCCTGCACGACCCGCCCGAGCACCACGAGATGGAGGCGATGGCCCACGAGGTCCGCGACATCTACCGGACCGCCGTGCCCGACGACCTCCGCGCGAAGACGACGAGCGGCATCGCGGTCGCCGGCACCGCCACGCAGTCGGCGGCGATCGACCTCGAACTCGAGCCCTACGACGTCTCTCGGGTCCACGGCCACGTCCTGGAACTCGCCACGCTCGAGCTGCTCCTCGCACGTCTTGCACAGATGCCGCTGAAGGACCGCGTCCGGGTCGTCGGGCTCGATCCCGACCGCGCGCCGACCATCGTCGCGGGCGTCGCGATGCTCATCGAAGCGCTCCGCGCGTACGGCCTCGAGCGCGTCGAAGTCAGCGAGCACGACATCTTGCGCGGCGCTGCGCTGGCGCTCGCTCGCGGAAATGTCACGTAACGCCGCTATGCACTTCGCATAACGACGTTATTGCACCGTTTTTCGACCTGCATGGACGCATGTCTGATTGCCGGATACCCCGTCCAGTGGCGATAGTCCTGGGTGTACGGGGAGACCAGCAATGCGTCCCCCCACCCATAGGTTCGGGCGACCGCGTCACGAAAGTGGCGCCTCCCGCCGTCCGAGTCGCGTACACATCCCGGCCCTACGGAACGTACCCCTGCCCGTCCTGTCGGGGCCTCGCGCGGAACCCGCCTCTGGCGGGTTTCGCCGGTTAAGGGGAAACGCTCCGCCTGGGGCGGAGGTTTCCTCAGGAAGTAGCTCGCCTGCGGCTCCCTACTTCCGGCCTCAGCGCTTGGAGAGCGGCGACGGGAAGCGCGGCAGGTGGCGCGTTCCCGCCAGCCACGCGGTGAGCCGCGCGGCCTCAGCCTCCAGCGCAGCGAGCGCCTGCGCGCCGACGTCCTCCAGTAGCTGCAGCTCGATGACGCCGTCCTCGGCCTGCCGCCAGCCCCCGACCGCGCGCCCGTCCCACCACGCCGAGTGCCCTGCGTTGCCGGCGTAGTCGAAGAGGTGCTCGCGGTGCGGCGCGATGTACCAGTCGCGCGACTGCCACCCCATGATCGTCGGGTCCAGGGACGGCAGCAGCGCCGCCCACGGCTCGACCGGCGCCTCGGGCTCGAGGTCGTCGGGCAGCACCCAGCCGGTCTCGCCGCCCCCCAGGTCGACCTCCACCGCCTCCAGCGCGGCGAGCGCCGCCTTGACGCCCCCGACGGTGCCGCCCAGCCACCACTTCATGTCCGCCGTCGTGCCCGGCCCGAACGCGCGCAGCCAGCCGCGTACCAGTTCGGTCGTCCCGTCCTGCGCGTCCATCGGTGCGACGGGTTCGCCCAGCCAGGACGCCATGGACGTCCACCGCGGCCGCGAGGTCGTCCACGCCCCGTCGTTCGGACCGCGCACCACGAGACCCTCCGCCGAGAGCACCGTGAGGACGCGCGGGGCGACCGGGATCGTCGCAGCCCACTTCCCCGCGCCGGACGTCACCTTGCCGGCGATCACCGGCAGCGCCTCGCGCAACTCGGTCGAGGTGTGCGCGCGCCCGTCGGCCAGCAGCTCCAGGACCGCGTCACACGCCGCCGCCAGCCACGCGGCGCCGTCCTCATGCACCCCGCTGGCCTCGATGTCCTTGATCAGCCGCTTGCGCTCGGCCAGCGCCACCCGCGCGCTCGGGCCCGCGACCGCGGCCGGCATCGTCTCCCGGGGGAAGACGAACAGCGTGCGGCGCATCGCCATGTGCTTGACGAGCGACCGGTCCTCGTACAGCGCGCGGTCGAGGTCCTCACGGGTGAGGCCGTCCACCCGCGCCCATGCCGAGAGGTAGACGGTCGTCGGGTCGGTCGCGTGCAGGCACACGATGCGCCGCGTCGCGTCGACGACGTCCGCCGACCGGTGTCCCGGCGCGAGCCCGTGGCGCCGCGCCAGGCGGGCGCGGCGCTCAGCCGGCTCGATCCGCCGCCGGGCGGCGCTCATGTGGGGGTGTGTGCATCGTGCTTCGTCACAGGAACCAGAATGCTCACACCCCCGGCCAGGATCTGTCCTACGCCAGGTTCGAGCGGCGCGGGTAGACGACCGCCGGGTCGGTCATCACGTTGACCAGCGACGGCCCGTCCTCGCTCAGCGCCTGCTCCAGGGCGCCGCGCAGCTCGCCCGGCGTGCGCACCTGCGACCCGTTGCCGCCCAGCGCCTCGACGACCTGGTCGTACGGCGTCTCGGGCACGAGGTCCGCCGCCACGGAGTAGCCGTAGAGGAACTCCATCGGGTGCTTCTCCAGGGCCCAGATGCCGTTGTTGCCCATGACGCCGACGACGTTCACGCCGTGGCGCGAGAGCGTGTCGAACTCCATGCCGCTGAAGCCGAACGCGCCGTCGCCCAGCAGCAGCACGACCTGCTGGTCCGGGCGCGCGAGCTTCGCCGCCAGCGCATAGCCCGGCCCGGCGCCCAGGCAGCCGTACGGGCCCGGGTCCAGCCAGCAGCCCGGCTGGTACGTCGGCATCACGCGGCCGGCGAAGGAGACGTAGTCGCCGCCGTCGCCAATGACGATCGCGTCGCGGTCCAGGACGCCCATGAGCTCCTTGTAGAGACGCAGCGGGTGCAGCGGCGACCGGTCGTCGTTCAGGTCGGCCTCCTCCCCCGCGAGCTTCTCGGTCTCGGCGGCACGCAGGCCGTCGACCCACGCCGTCGTATCGGCACCGCCGCCGACCCCCTCGGCGAGCGCGTCGAGGATGCCCGTGATCCCGCCGTACAGCTCCGCGGCGATCGGGCGCGGGTGCGCGCGCTCGGACGGCACGCGGTCGATGACGATGACCTGGGTCTCTTCGCCGAAGACGGCGCCGAAGCCCATGCGGAAATCCAGCGGCACGCCGATGACGAGCGCGACATCGGCGCCGGAGAGCGCCTGGCCGCGGGTGCGGCTGAACGCGAGCTCGTGGTCGGAGGGCACACAGCCCCGGGCCAGGCCGTTGACGTACGCCGGAATGCGGACCTGTTCGACGAGCCGCAGCAGCGCGTCCTCGCCATGGCCCCAGTAGAGGTCGGTGCCGGCCATGATCGCCGGGCGCTCGGCGCCGCGCAGCAGCTCGATCGCCTTCGACAGCTGCGCCTGGTCGGGCGCCGGGTCGTCGCTCGGCGCGGGCACCGCGTTGCCGGGGTCGGGGGCCTCGCTGAAGACGTGGTCGAGCGGGAAGTCGACGAACGCCGGCCCGCCGGGCGCGCTGAGCGCCGCGGCGATCGCGTCGTCGATGAGGCCCGGGATCGCCGCCGGGCTGTCGGCCGTGGTCGCCGACCGGGTCAGCGGCGCGACGAACGGGACGTGGTCGATCTCCTGCAGCGAGCCCATCCCCCAGCGCATCGCGGGCGCGCGCCCACCGAGCACGACCATCGGCGAGTGGTTCATCAGCGCCGAGCCCATGGCGCTCATGCCGTTGGTGACGCCGGGGCCGGCGGTCAGGGCGGCGACGCCCGGGGTGCGAGTGACCTTCGCCCAGCCCTCGGCCGCGAACGCCGCGGTCTGCTCGTGGCGGACATCCACGATGTCGATGCCCTCCTCCTTGCAGCCGTCGTAGATGGAGAAGAGGTGGCCCCCCGAGAGGGTGAACAGCTTCTCCACCCCGTGGGCCTTCAGGCGCCGCGCGATCAGGCGCCCGCCGTGGAGTGTCTCGCTCGTGGTGTCCGTCGACATGCTGTCAGCCTATCAACTGAACGCCAACGTTCACTTGACATCCGTCCAAGTGGGGTCAGGGACGCCGGCGCCGCCCGCCCACCTGCGGCCGGACCCGCGGGCCGGCGACCGGGCCGGGGCGGGCAGGCGGCGGTGCCTGCGGGGCGAACAGCCGCACGTCGTCGGGCTTGCCCCGCAGCCGGACCGACCCGCGGGGCTGCATGGGCCACGCCCCTTGCATACGTGCCACGGTCGCCTCGGTGACGAGGACGTCGTCGCCGGTGTGGCGGGTCGTCTCCTCCACGCGCGCGGCGGTGTTCACCGGATCGCCGACGACCGTGAACTCCAGGCGCCCGCCGCCGCCGACCGTCCCCGCGACCACCGGCCCCGAGTTCACCCCGACGCCGATCCGCAGCCGCTGCCCGTACCGGGCCTGCACCTTGGCGGCGATCTCCACCGCGGCCGCGACGGCCCGGTCTGCATGGTCGACGACCCGGTGCGGCGCGCCGAACACCGCGAGCAGCCCGTCACCGACGAACTTGTCGACGTGGCCGCCGTGGCGCGTGAGGATCGGGACGACGAGGTCGTAGAACCCGTTGAGGTAGTCGACCACCTCCCGGGCGCTCGCGCGCGAGGCGAACGCCGTGAAGTCGCGGATGTCGAGGAACAGGACCGTGACCTCGAGCTCCTCGGCCTCGAGCTCCGTGCCCTCGGCCACCCGGTCCACGAGATCGGGATCGACGAACGTGCCGAAGGCGTCGCGCAGCCGCTCGCGCTCGCGCAGGCCCGCGACCATCTCGTTGAACGACTCCGCGAGCTCGCCCGTCTCATCTCCGGAGACGACCGGCACCCGCGTCGTGAAATCCCCGTCGGCGACCCGCTCGGTCGCGGCGCGCAGGTCGTCGATCGGATCGATGATCGACCGGCTGAGCAGCAGCGTGAGCTCGAGGGAGACCGTCAGCGACACGACCACCGCGGCGAGGACGCCGACCCCGAGGTCGGACAGGCGCGGAGGCCCGTCGGTCGCGATGCCGGACACGATCACCGCGGTGATGACGTTCAGCGCCGGGAGGCTGACGAGCAGGCGCCAGCGCAGCGGGATGGACCGGACGGAGGTCGCGGGCGTGTCCGGCAGCTGCTCGGACAGCGCCGCCAGCACGGGCCGCAGGATGACCTCGATGCCGTAGAAGCGCAGGAACGCGCCGTACATGAGCACGACGAACCCGCCGGCCAGCAGGATCAGCCAGGCGTACCACGTCAGGCCGAGGTAGACCGTGATGAACGCGGTGATGGGGATGACGCCGCCGATCATCAGCAGCGTCCGCGCCGACCGCGCGAGATCGACGGGGAGCGTCGCGAGCGCCTCCCACGCCGCCGTCGCCGCCTCGTCGCTGTGGTCCCCGCGCAGCCAGGGGTCGGCCGGGCGGATCAGGCGGTTGACCACGCTGAGGTCGACGAGGTTGTTGAACGCGATCACGGTCAGCGTCACGGCCACGATCACCCAGAACTGATCGCTGGTCATGGACTGGTAGAGGGTCAGCAGCGCGATGCCGGCGAACGCCACTACGAGCGACCCGAGCGCCTGCATCGCGAGCGCGACGCGCGGATAGCGCGGACCGAGGCGCGCCCAGAGGCGCAGAAAGAGACGCGGAAGCACGTCTCCCATGGTGACGGATGCACCGGTTTGTCCGTTCTCGCACGGGTTCCAAGTCCAAACCTGTGCAAATCGTTGTGCCTGCGTTCGACCAAAGGTCCACAAAACGGCCAAACCCTCGTTGGACGTCCCCTTATCTGGGTAGAGTGCGTCCACGGGAGAGGCATTTGACACAGGCGAGGAGGCCGCCATTCCGACCGTCCCGCCGCCGAAGCGGCACCCATACAACCAATGGACGCCCGACGCACGGGCCTTGGACCTGGTCGGCGACAAGTG
>SYBY01000120.1 GCA_005788585.1 Actinomycetota bacterium
GCTCGCCGTGCCGCCGAAGCTCGTGGTGCGCGACGATCCGGTCCGCGCGCTCGACGTCACGATCCAGGCGCAGATCGTCAACCTCCTCGACGACCTCCAGGACGAGCTCGGCCTGAGCTACCTCTTCGTCGCGCACGACCTCGCGGTGGTGCGGCACGTCTCCGACCGGATCGCCGTCATGTACCTGGGCCGCATCGTGGAGGTCTCGCCGTCCGAGGAGCTCTACACCCGGCCCATCCATCCGTACACCGACGCACTGCTCCAGGCCATCCCGGTGCCGGACCCGCAGGCCGCGCGCCGGGAGCGCGCGCCGGTGCAGGGCGAGCCGCCGTCGCCGATCGACCCGCCGTCAGGATGCGTGTTCCACCCGCGGTGCCCGCGTGCGCAGGACCGGTGCCGCACGGAGGTGCCGCAGCTGACCCGCTACGCAGGAGGCCACGAGGCGGCGTGCCACTACCCACTCAACGTGTCCGAGGAGGACGTGGCCGGCGCGGAGCGGAGCGCGGCGAGCCCCGAGGCGGCGGGCGATTCGATGCCCGAGGCGGCTGGACAGCGGCGCTAACGTCGGGCCATGCCCGCACCCCGTGTCCGCGCCGAGCGGTTCGCCGACACCGCCGATGACGTCATGTTCCCCCGCCTCTCTGAGGCGAAGCTGCAGAAGTTCCGCAAGCTCGGCCAGGTGATGACCGCCCAGCCCGGCGACGTCCTGTTCGAGCAGGGCGTCCGCGACGCGCCGTTCTACGTCCTGGTCTCCGGCGCCGTCGACTTCGTCGACCGCCGGCCCGACGCCGAGGTCTGGTTCTCCCGTGTCGAGGTCCCGACGTTCCTCGGCGACATCGCGATGTTCACCGGAGAGCCCACGGTCGTCGCGTGCCTGGCGGCCGCGGAGAGCGAGCTCATCGTCTTCCCGCGGCCGAAGCTGCGCAGGATGCTGGCCGAGTGGCCGGAGTTCTCCGAGATGGTCCTCGACGCGCTCAGCGCGCGGCGCGAGTGGCTGGAGCAGGAGGGCCACGGCGTCCTGCGGCTGATCGCCGACCGCAGCTCCCGGCGCGCGTTCGAGGTCCGCGACCTGCTCGAGCGCAACCTGCTGCCGGTGAAGTGGTACGACACCGCGAACGACCCGGAGAGCGACGTGCTGCTCGACAGCGTCGGGCTCGACCGCGGCGCGACACCGGTGCTCATCCGCAACGACACGGTGCTGCGCAATCCGTCGTCGGCGCAGGTCGCGCGTGAGCTGGGGCTGCGCGCCGAGGTCGACGGCGACCGGTTCGACCTGGTGATCCTGGGCGCCGGCCCGGCGGGTCTGGCCGCGGCGGTCTACGGCGGCAGCGAGGGCCTGTCGACGTTCGTCGCGGAGTCCTGGGGCCCGGGCGGGCAGGCCGGCACCAGCATGCGGATCGAGAACTACCTCGGCTTCCCGACCGGGGTCTCCGGGGAGGAGCTGACGCGCCGCGCAACGCTCCAGGCGCGGCGGTTCGACGCGCAGTTCTCGAGCTTCCACCCCGCCGTCGAGGTCGTCGACGGGCCGGACGGACTGCTGCGCGTCGACCTCGCCGACGGCCAGCACGTCCTCGCGCGGTCGCTGCTCGTCGCGACCGGCGCGCGGTGGCGGCGCCTGCAGGCCGAGAACCTGGAGCGCTTCGAGGGGGCGGGCGTGTACTACGCGGCGTCACGGTCCGACGCGGCGCGGTGCCGCGGCGAGGACGTCGTGGTCGTCGGCGGCGGCAACTCAGCCGGGCAGGCGGCGGGCCATCTGGAGACGCACGCGCAGTCCGTCACCGTCGTCGTGCGGCGCGACGGCCTCGAGGCGACGATGTCGCAGTACCTCATCGACCGGCTCGAGCACCGGCCGAACGTCCGCATCGTCACGTCGTGCGAGATCGCGGGATTCGAGGGCGAGACCGGCCTGTCCGGCGTGCGGGTCCGCCACCGGGACGGCGGCGAGGAGACGATCCCCGCCAGTGCCGCGTTCCTCATGATCGGCGCCGAGCCGTGCAGCGAGATGGTGCGCGGCATGCTCGCGACCGACGACCGCGGGTTCCTGTCGGCCGGGATGGACGCGCTGTCGTCGAACGGCGGCGGGCCGCAGTGGGCGATCTCCGACCGCGAGCCGCACCTGCTGGAGACGACGCGTGAGGGCGTGTTCGCCGCGGGAGACGTGCGCAGCGGCTCGACCAAGCGCGTGGCCGCCGCGGTCGGCGACGGCTCGATGGCCGTGCGGTTCGCCCACGAGGTCCTGTCGGGCTGACGCCCGGCCGCGCCCGCCCCGCACGCCGGCGGGACGGGCGCGTGTGGCCGCGGCGTTCCCTAGGACGCCGCGCCGAGCGTGACCGTCGCGGTCGCGGTGCCGAGCTTGAAGCCGGCTCCGAGCGCCTTCGTCTGGAACGCGAGGTTCAGGACGCTGGCGGCGAACCCGGTGAGCTCGACGTCCGCGGTGACGACGGTGGCGCCACCCTCACCGGGGGCGACAGAGATGTTGGTCAGCGTCGCGAGGTCGAACCGCAGGCCGACGTAGCGCAGCTCGGCGTTGAGCTTCGGCACGCCGCCGGTGAGGTCGATCGTGAAGCGCTGGACGTTGATCGGGAGGCCGAAGCGGCCCTTGCGCAGGAACAGACCGCCCGAGTGGGTGACCCTGCCCTGCAGCTCCGGCGTGAGCTCGCCGCCCGTGACCGGGAAGACGATGCGGCCGGCCTCATCGACGGTGGCCGACGTCGACGGGCGCACCTGCACGCCGAGCGACGTCAGCGCCGCGGCGGCACCCGGGTCGAGCGCCAGGCGGGTGTCGACGCCGGTGACGGGGAGAGGATCAGCGGCCTTGGCGGGCGCGACCGCCACCAGGGCGGCGACGGTGGCGAGAAGAGCGACGAGCACTGCGCGTACGGACATGGGAAGGCTCCTGTGGACGGGTCGTGGACTGCCTCGTTCGTCCGTGTGCTCCGAGGCCGGGCGCTGGATCGGTTCGCGCGACCGCAAGCTGGCGCGTGCGCGTCGGTACCCTGCCCGTCGAGGCCCCGATAGCTCAGCTGGATAGAGCGTCCCCCTCCTAAGGGGAAGGCCGCAGGTTCGAATCCTGCTCGGGGCGTGACGCGTCAGACCGTCAGCGCCGACCGCA
>SYBY01000121.1 GCA_005788585.1 Actinomycetota bacterium
CTGCTCGTGGTATCGGCGCAGCAGCTCGCGTTCACGGCGAGCGCGCGCAGCAGTGGTCGTGCTGGCGTCGCGGTCCTTCATCGTCCCTGGGACAGATCCTGCCCGATGCGACCCGCGCCAAACATCCCGAGAACCGGTGACCTGTCGGGGACGGGCGGTCAGCCCTGCTCGAGCGGGGCCATCGTCAGGCCCGCCTCGCGCAGCTGATCCCAGTACAGCTCGGCCGCTTCGCGGTGGCCGGTCCACACGACGGCCAGGCCGCTGTTGTGGATGCGATCCGCGATCGCGTAGCCGGCGTCGACCGTGACGCCGGGGATGAACCGCGCAAGCGTGTGCGCGACATGCTGGAAGGTGTTGTGGTCATCGTTCTTGACGATGACCCGCCAGGCGTCCCCGAGGCCCGAGCCGGGACCGGAGACGCGGGGGAGCTCGATGGTCTGGCTCATACGTCTCGGCAGCCTAGCGAGCGGGGCGGGATCGTCCAAGGTCGCACGCGTGCTCAGGCCTCGCGTTTGGACCAATAGCGGTGCAGGCCCGGCCAGAGGTGGTCGGGCGGCATGGCCTGTGCCAGCGCGTCGCGCTCGGCGAGCGGCAGCGCCGCGGCGGTGGCGGCGCGCGTGGCGGCGGCGAAGTCCTCCGCATCCAGGCGGCGGGCGAGATCGGCCCAGGTGTCGAGGACCACGTGCAGCCGCTCGAGATGGTCGGCCGGATCGGTGATCGCCCCGAAGTGCGTGGGGCCGAGCGCGACCGGCTGCCAGGACTGGAGGATGTCGACCGAGGCGTGCCAGGCCTCGATGTCGATGTCGGGCGGCGGGGTGGGCGCCATGATGAAGTCGCTCGGCGCGATGCGACACCCGGCGACGTCCCCGGTGAACGCCCAGCCGGTGCGGTCGTGGCGATAGGCGACGTGGTGGCTGGCGTGGCCGGGGGTGTACGCGACCTCCCACCCATCGATCTGCTCGCCACCGCGCAGGACGCGCAGGCGCTCAGCCGGGATCGGGGCGATCTCGCCCCAGAGCCGGTCCATGTCGTCGCCGTACAGGCGGGTCGCCGAGGCGATGAGCTTGGACGGGTCGGCGAGGTGCGGCGCCCCGCGCTCGTGAACCCACACCTCGACGTCGGGCCACCGGCGCGCGAGCACGCCCGCGCCACCGGCGTGGTCGAAGTGGATGTGCGTGAGCAGGATGCGGTTTGGCCGCCAGTCGCCGAGGGCCTCGAGCAGATTCGGCAGCGACGACGCGGGTCCGGGATCGACCAGGACGTCGTCCACCCGCCAACAGCAGATGACCTGTTCGCGACCCAGGTGTCGCACGTCGATGGGGTCGGGCATCCCGGAGATGGCGCGGAACCTTACAATCAGGCGTGATGAGCGAGACTCCTGCGCACCGCCTGCCCGAGCGCGACCGGCCGTGGATGATGCGGACCTACGCCGGCCACTCCACGGCGAAGGCCTCCAACGAGCTGTACCGCGGCAACCTGGCGAAGGGCCAGACGGGCCTGTCGATCGCCTTCGACCTGCCCACGCAAACCGGATACGACCCGGACCACGAGCTGGCTCGCGGCGAGGTCGGCAAGGTCGGCGTCCCGATCCCGCACAAGGGCGAGATGCACACGCTGCTCGACGGGATCCCACTCGACGACATGAACACGTCGATGACGATCAACGCGACCGCGGCGTTCCTGCTGTCGTTGTACATCGGCACGGCCGAGGAGAACGGCGTCGACCGCGCCAAGCTCCAGGGCACCACGCAGAACGACATCATCAAGGAGTTCTTGGCCCGCGGGACGTACGCGTTCCCGCCCGGCCCCTCGATGCGGCTCATCGCCGACATGGTCGCCTTCACGGTGACCGAGGTGCCGAAGTGGAACCCGATCAACATCTGCAGCTATCACCTGCAGGAGGCGGGCGCGACGCCGGTCCAGGAGATCGCCTACGCGATGAGCAACGCCATCGCCGTCCTCGACGCCGCGCGCGAGCGCGTCCCGGCCGACCAGATGGGCAAGGTCTTCAGCCGCATCTCGTTCTTCGTCAACGCCGGTGTCCGGTTCGTCGAGGAGCACGCGAAGCTGCGCGCGATGAGCATCCTGTGGGAGGAGCTCGGCCGCGAGCGCTACGGCGTGGAGGACCCCAAGCACCTGCGCTTCCGCTACGGCGTGCAGGTCAACTCGCTCGGGCTCACCGAGGCGCAGCCGGAGACCAACGTGCAGCGCATCGTCCTCGAGGCCCTGGCCGTCACGCTCGGCCGCAACGCCCGCGCCCGCGCCGGGCAGCTGCCGGCCTGGAATGAGGCGCTCGGCCTGCCTCGCCCGTGGGATCAGCAGTGGTCGCTGCGCATCCAGCAGGTCCTGGCCTACGAGACGGACCTCCTGGAGTACCCGGACATCTTCGAGGGCTCGGTCGTGATGGACGGGCTCGTCGGCGAGCTGCTCGAGGGTGCGCGCGCCGAGATGGCGGTCGTCGCCGAGCACGGTGGCGCGGTCGAGGCGGTCCCGTACATGAAGGCCGCGCTCGTCGATTCGCACCGCGAGCGGTGGCGCCGCATCGAGGCCGGCGAGCAGGTCGTCGTCGGCATGAACAAGTTCGTGGAGACGTCCGAGTCACCGCTCGTCGACGAAGAGGGCGGCATCATGACCGTCGATCCCGCCGTCGAGGCCCAGCAGCGCGAGGCCGTCGAGGCGTGGCGCGCGAGCCGCGACCAGGCCGCCGTCGATGCCGCGCTGGCCAAGCTGCGCGAGGTCGCCGCCGACGAGAGCCAGAACATCATGCCCGCGAGCATCGAGGCCGCCCGCGCAGGCGTGACCGTCGGCGAGTGGGCTCAGGCGCTGCGCGACGTCTTCGGCGAGTACCGCGGCCCGACCGGCGTCGGGGAGGCCACGGCGGCTGATCACGGCGCCGACCTCGAGGCGCTGCGCGAAGAGGTCGGCCGGGGCGGCGAGGCACTCGGCCGGCCGGTGACGAGCCTGGTCGGCACGCCCGGCGAGGTCTTCACCGACGAGAACATCCTCGATCCCGTGAACCAGTACGCGCTTTCGGTCGGCGGCATCGGCACCGAGAGCTACCTCGCGGGCGAGACCGTGGACGCCGTGTGGGGCAGCGTGGACGTGAACTTCA
>SYBY01000122.1 GCA_005788585.1 Actinomycetota bacterium
CTGGGACCTCGCGCACGAGCTGTTCCACTCGTTCCAGTTCCTCTTCCCCATGAAGGAGGACTGCCGCAACTACCTGTGGTTCGACGAGGGGTCGGCGAACTGGGGCGCGAACCTCGCGTTCCCCGAGGACGACGGCGAGCATCGCCACAACTACCTGCTGTCGTGGGCGACGGGCTGGAGCCTGAACGACCTCGACTACCCCTCGTGGCCGTTCGCGCTGTTCCTGGAGAAGACCGTCGGCACGCAGGCGATCAAGGCCATCTACGAGGAGTTCGGCCGCGCTGACGCGCTCCCCGCGATGGACAAGGCGATCGGCGGCTTCCGCAAGCGGTGGAAGGAGTTCGCCAAGCACGGGTGGAACCGCGCACCCGTCGCGTCGTTCACCGAGTGGGACCGGATCCCCGAGCAGCCGACCCAGAACAACAACCCGATGCAGCCCGTGCACCTGCACCTCGCCGGGCAGAAGCAGCGGACCGCCTACCCGAAGGCGAACATGAGCCCGCTCGCCCGCGAGTACCACTGGTTCACGGTCACCGACGACAAGCTCCGCGAGCTGAAGTTCGTCAACCCGGCAGCCGGCGACGAGGACTTCGGCGTGCAGGCGATCGTCACCGTCGGCGGCCAGCAGCGCGTCGAGGATTGGACCGGCAAGAAGACGGTGACGTTCTGCCGCGACACGCCGAACCAGGACATCACCGAGCTCGTCCTCATCTACTCCAACGCCAAGTACAAGGAGGGCCAGTCGATCAACGTGGAGCCGAACCTCAAGCTCCGCGACGAGTGCGAGGGCTTCCCCTACCGGTACAAGGTCCTGAGCTCGGAGTTCCGCCAGTTCACGACGGCGCAGTCTGCCGATGTCGGAATCTGCGACTCCGTCGGCGGCCTGCGGGGCAGCAACGAGTTCAAGGGCACGCTGGACGCGCCGCAGCTCGACGCCGAGAACGTGCTGAAGAAGGACAAGTACGGGTTCGAGGGGCAGGTGTACGCCGAGGTGCCCGCGACCTGGTTCCAGACGCTGCACGGTTGCGAGTACACGCCGGACCTCGACATCGTGCCGTGCTCGACGACGCACACGTCCCAGCCCAAGCCCGACGGCCGCTGGTCGGTCGGCTTCTCCATCCGCGGCGACAGCGCTGACGCCCAGACCATGGACATCCACTGGACGATCCTGGACCCGGCCGTGGGGTTCATCGACCCCGACAACTCGGTGTGCAACTTCTCCGAGATCTGGAAGGGGCTGAACTACGACGTGGGGCAGCAGCAGGTGCCGCTGGAGAAGCTCGCGAGCACCGCGCCGCAGACCTACACGTTCACCGGCGGGCCGCTGAACTGGAACGCGACGCAGATCGGCACCCCGGCGAACATCGGGTTCGACTGGTCGCACACGATCACCATCCAGCGCGTGGACGCCGAGGGGCAGCCGCTGGAGTAGCCGCGGCTCAGATCGCCGTGGTCGGCGGGGTGAAGCGCACTTCGAAGCGCGCCCCGCCGAGCGGCGACTCGCCGACGTCGACGGTCGCCCCGTGGTGGCGGGCCTGCTGGGCGACCAGGGCCAGCCCGAGCCCGCTGCCCGGCCGGTCGGTCCCCTCGACCCGCGCGAACGGGGCGAAGATCCGCTCGCGGTCCTCGGGTGCGACGCCGGCGCCGTCGTCGTCGACGCGCAGGACCGGCCCGCTGGGGTCGTAGTGCAGCGCGACGGCGACACGCCCCCCGTCACGGCCGTGGCGGATGGCGTTCTCGACGAGGTTCTCCACGAGTATCCGCAGCCCGGGCTCCCACCCGCTGACGATGATCGGCTCGTCGGGCAGCTGGACGCCCACCTCCGTGCCGGGATGGCGGTCGCGCACCGCGCTCAGGACGCCGTCGACGCACTCGGCGAGGTCGACGTCGTCGTGTGCGATCTGCGAGGAGTCGCCGCGCGCGAGCGCCTGGAGCCCGTCGAGCAGCGCGACGATCCGGCGCTGCTCGGCGAGCGCGTCGCGGGCCATCTCGGCGCGGCGATCGGCGGGCAGGTCGGGGTGGCGCTCGAGCGCGGAGAGCGTCGCCTGCACACTGGTCAACGGCGTGCGCAGCTCGTGCCCGGCGTCGGCGGCGAAGCGCTGCGTCGCGGCCAGCGCGCGCTCACGGTCGGCGGCGGAGGTGCCGAGCCTGCCGAGCATCGCGTTGAAGCTCTCGGCCAGCGACCGGACCTCGGCGGCGCCGGCCTCGGGTGCGCGCTGCGCGAGGTCGTCCTCGTGGGCGACCCGGGACGCGAACGCGCGCAGCCGCGCGAGCGGGCGCAGCAGGCGGTCGGCGGTCAGCCACACGCCGACGCCCGCCGCCGCCAGCGTCAGCAGGCCGAGGAGGAAGAGGCGCTGGCGCAGCTCGGCCTCGCGTTCCTCCAGCGACTCGAGGCTGGAGACGATCTCCAGCCGCGCCAGGCCGCCCAGGTTGGGATCGCGCAGCTCGGTGACGTACGCGCGGTAGTCGTCGCCTCCCGAGGAGAACGTTCTTAGGCCGAGCGGGAGGGGTCGGGCGCGCGGCGGCGGCGCGCCGGTGTCTAGCAGGACGCTCTCGCCGAGCAGCAGGCGCAGGGACGTGCGGGTGGCGGTCAGCACCGCGTCGAGCCGCCGGTCGTTGCCGGGGATCTCCTCCTGCACGGCGGCCAGCGCGGTGGCGCGCGACAGCTCGGCGGTGCGGCGCAGGCGGTCGTCGAAGGCGTCGCGCTCGGAGTTGACGACGTAGCGCGTCGCCAGGGCACCCGCCGCGGCGAGCACGACGGCGAGGACGACCAGGACCCCGAGCGTGAGACGCCCGCGCAGGCTGTGCATGGCGCTCAGCCTCGCAGGACGAAGCCCACACCGCGCACGGTGTGGATCACGCGCGGCTCACCGCCCGCTTCGAGCTTGCGGCGCAGGTACCCGACGAACACGTCGGCGACGTTCGTCTGGGGGTCGAACGTGTAGCCCCAGACCTCCTCGTGCAGCCGCCGCCGGTCGAGCACGTCGCCGGGGTGCCGGAGGAAGAGGTGCAGCAGTTCGAACTCGCGGCGGGTGAGCTCGAGGTCGCGCTCGCCGCGGTGGGCGGTGCGCGCGCGGGGGTCCAGGCGCAGGTCCTCGACGGTGAGGACGTCCTCGTCGGAGGGCGGCCGGCGGCGCAGCAGCGCGTGCAGCCGGGCGGTGATCTCCTCGATCGCGAACGGCTTGACGACGTAGTCGTCGGCCCCCCGCTCCAGCCCGCGCACGCGGTCCTCGACCTCGTCGCGGGCGGACAGGACGCAGACGGGTACCTGGTCGCCGCCGGCGCGCAGGCGGTCGAGCACGTCGAGCCCGTCGAGGTCGGGCATGTTCAGGTCCAGCAGCATCACCGCGGGCTTGATCCGCGCGGCCGCCTCGAGCGCGGCGCGCCCGCCGGACGCCGGGACGACCGTGAAGCCTTCGAGTTCCAGGCTGGCGCCGACGGCCCGCCGGATCGCCGCGTCGTCGTCCACGAGCAGGACGACGGGACGCGCGGCGTCGTCAGCCACGCCGCACGACCTCACAGTCGCGCGCCACGTCATCGACCTTGTCGGCGGTCACCCGGTCGCGCCCCGGTCCGCAGGTGATGCGGTCGGGCACGCCGTCACGGGCGCGGATCGTGTCGTTGCCGTTTCCTCCGGCGATGACGTCGCTGCCCGCACCCCCGGTGATGATGTCGCGGCCGCCGCCGCCGAGGAGCGTGTCGTCGCCCGCGCCGCCGTTCAGGCGGTCGTGCCCGGCATCACCGGAGAGCAGGTCGTTGCCGGGTCCGCCGTTCAGGCGGTCGTTGCCGCCGCGGCCGTAGATCGTGTCGTTGCCGCGCAGCCCGTCGATCGTGTCGGCGCGCGGTGTCCCGAAGAGCCGGTCGTCGCCGCGCGTCCCGCGAATTGAGTCGGCGAAGGCGATCGTCGCGGGGATCAGGAGCGACACGACGGCCAGCATGGCGAGGACGCGGCGAAGCATGCTGCCCAGAATGACGCACATCGTCACGTGTCGTCCACGTACGCGGACGGCATCTCACGGTTTTCTCACAGTGTGTGAGGACATCGTGAGAGGCCCTCGCTTCCGGTCTGCCCAGGCGGTTTGCTGGCTGCAAGGAACCGGAACCCAGGAGGAGTCCCGTGAAGCACGTACGCAAGACCACCACAGCCGCCGCGGCGGCACTCGCCCTCATCCCC
>SYBY01000123.1 GCA_005788585.1 Actinomycetota bacterium
GGGGACGGACTCGACGAGGTCGCGGCCGAGACGGTCGATCTCACCGACGCGCGGCGCGAGTTCCTCGGAGAGCCCTTCGGACAGGGCCTTGACGTGACCGGCGACCTGGCCGACCTCCTCGGAGACCACCGAGAACGCGGCACCCCGTTCGCCCGCGTGGGCGGCCTGGATGCGGGCGTTGAGGGCCAGCATCTGGGTCTGGTTGGCGACGCGCTCGATCTCGCGCAGCTTCTCCGTCGCCAGTTCGCTGACCTCGTTGGCGAGGTGGACGACGCGCTGAGGCATGGGGGCGGGCTCCTTGTTCCCGGAAGAGGCAGGTGGTGGTTACGCGCCGAGGCCGGTGGTGCCGTCGGCCAGCAGGGTCTTCGTCGTCCAGCTCCCGACACCGGTGCGACGGATCGTCACCGTGCAGCCGATGCCGCACGACACGGTCTTCATGGACGCGCCGCGGGGCGGCTGCGCAAAGGTCTTGCCACACACGCCACACGTCGGCATCGAGGCCCGGGAGCCGCGACGCGCGCCGGCGCTGGCGCGGGGGTTTGGAGGCGGGATGGTCATGGCCTCCTAGTCGGACGGCGGACCTGGCCCTGTAGTGGGGACCCACCACTCAACGGATGTTCGACGGGGTCCGTCGAGCGCCCCTGCCCACGGTCCTTTCCACCCTGCGGAAGACTCGTGCGTGAGGGGGTCCGTTCAAGCGGGTAGTCCGGAGGTCGACCAGCGACCGACGAGGTGACCGGCATGCCGCCACGCGGAGTGAAGAAGGGCACCAAGCGCGCCCGCCAGTACGAGCACATCAAGGACTCGGCGAAGGAGCAGGGCGCGTCTGAATCCCGTGCCGAGGAGATCGCCGCGCGGACGGTGAACAAGGAGCGCGCACGCGCGGGCGAATCGCGCCGGCGGTCGAAGACGTCGACGGACGACATGTCGTCGAGCCGTCGCGGCGGGCAGCGTTCCGGGACGAACCGGGCGAAGGGCCGCACCCGCGACCAGCTCTACGCCGAAGCGAAGAAGCTGAGCGTCCCCGGACGCTCCTCCATGAACAAGGAGGAGCTGCGGAAGGCGGTCGACGCGCGGAAGTAGTCCTCCGCGCGTCGTGCCCGGTCCGTCAGGTCAGGACGAGGATCCGGCCTGCGCGCGGTCGGCGGCGGCGAGCACGCTCTGGCGGCTCTTGTGCCGGCGCTCGTAGTCACGGACCGCGCGGCGGGTGTCGTCGTCGGCGTCGGCCAGCGCGCTGCGGATGTCGGTGGCCGTCTGCTCGTCGTAGCCGGCCCACGGCTGGGAGGTGCGCAGGTCGGACACGCGGTCGAGCACCGTGCTGCGGCCGTCGTGGCGGCGCTCGTAGCCGTCGACGATGCCGAGTTCGATCTGGCTCAGGTCAGTCAGCTTGCTGGCGATCTCGTCGGCCGTGAGGTCGTCGTAGCCGCGGATCGGCAGCTCGTCCTTCGACGCGGTCAGGCCGCGAGCCTCGCCTTCGACCTGGGCGGCGCCGGGTGCGCGCCGGGCCCCGCGCTTGGCCGCACCGCCTGCGCTCTGCGCCGCCGACCTGGTCGAGCGTGCCGCGCTGCGGGCGGCGTCGGCCGCGCCGGTGCGGGCCACCTCGTAGGACGGGTCGTCGTGCAGCTGCGCGTCGACCATGTCGTCCGTGAGCGAGGTGATGTGGTCGCTCAGGCGGTCGAGCATCTGCTCCTCGTCCTTGCGGATGGAGGCGGCGAGCTTCGCGGTGGTCGTGTCACCGACGCGCTCGGCAAGCCGCTCGATCGCGGTGTACGTCGCGATCTCCATGGCCTCGCTTGCCGCGGCGTCCTTGGCGTTCTTCAGCAGCTTCTCCTCGCCGCCGCTGCCGCGCAGCAGGACCAGCGGGGCACGGCCGAGGCTCAGGGCCTGGCCGATCGCGGACTGCGCGAGGCCGAAGCCCATGCGGACCGGGTCGCGGCGCAGTCCGAGCTCACGCGCACGTGACTGGACGCGCTCGGCGTGCTGCTCGGTTTGACGCAGGTGCCGCTCGAGGTCGGTACGGAAAGGACCCTTGGGGGTCATGGCGATCTGCGCCTGCAGGTCGCGCTGGAGCGTCAGTTCTGTGGCGTGCGCCTCTTCGAGGTAGCGCAGGGTGGTGCGTCGGGCCTGGGACATCGGGGCCTCCCGGATCGGGGATCGGGTGCGTCGGGGCGCGGCGCCGCGTTCGGCGGGCCGCTCGTGTTCGGCTACCCGGTGGGCGCCGGTGCCGAACCTCGATGTCCTCAGGTGCGCAGCGAGTCCAGGCGGGCGCGCCGGCGCTCAGGCCTTCTTCACGACGCTGGACTTCAGCTGCATCGGGCCGAACCCGTCGACCTTGCAGTCGATGTCGTGGTCGCCGACACCCTGGACCAGGCGGATGTTGCGGACCTTCGTCCCGACCTTGATCGGGCCGGAGGCGCCCTTGACCTTGAGGTCCTTGATCACCGTGCCGGTGTCGCCGTCGGCGAGCACGTTGCCGACGGCGTCCCGGATCGCGGCATCGGTCTCGGCCGGTGCGTCACCCGCGGTGAGCAGCCACTCGTGCCCGCACATCGAGCAGACCTGGAACCCGCCCAGTTCGTAGGAGTGTTCGCTGGCGCATTCCGGGCAGACGGGGGCGTCGGTCATGGCTCCGACGATACGTGGCTTCAGCCGGTCTCGGGCCGGCGCGCCGCGACGGCGCCGCGCAGCTCGAGCAGTGCGTCGAGCGCGCGTGCGGTCTCTGCCGATGCGGCGATCGCGGAGGCATGCACGTCGAGGCTCAGCGGCAGCGTCTCGTCCAGCGCGAGCGTGGCGAGGTTCGGCACCGTCCGGCGGCTCGACGCGACGGCGGTGCGCAGCGTGGCGATGCGACGGTGCAGGTCGAGGCCCGTGAGCAGCGTCTGCGCCTGCCGCGGGAGGTCGCTCATGGGCGCCAGGGCGAGGACCTCCAGGTGTGCCTGGCGGACGGTGAGCGTGAAGGCCTGGATCTCTCGGAGGCGCGCCGCGATGTCGGCCTCCTGCTGCTCGAGGACGTGCACGAGCCGGCTGCGGGCGAGGCCCAGCTCGGTTCCGGGCGCGCCCGTGCGCCGGCCGCCGCGCGCACGGACCGCGCTGTCTCCCAGGACGAGGGACGCCGTATCGAGTGTCCGGCCCGTCGTCTGCAGCGCATGGGCCGGTGCAGGGCCTTCCAGGGGTGCGTCCGCGAGCAGGCCGAGAAGCACGAGGGCGTCGTGCAGCGACGCCGTCGCAGTTCGCAGCGAGGCGCCGAGCCGGTCGGGCTCGGCGGACGGTCGCGCCAGCAGTGCGTCGGCCGTCGTAGCGGTGCAGCGCAGCTCGGCCTCGGTGATGGCCGCGGCGAGCGCGGTGGCGGGTGCATGGTCGGGCGGCAACGGTGGCAGTCCCCTCGGGTGCCCCATGGATCGGCGGCGGCCTGAGAAGCTGGAGCGCACCACGGACACCGGCACCATGACGACAGGAGCACGATCGATGGCATCAGGGGATCTCGAGGTACGCGGCAAGGTCGCGCTCATCACCGGCGGCGCCCGGGGGATCGGCTTCGGCACCGCCAGGGCGCTCGCGCGGCGCGGCGCGACGGTCGTCATCGTCGATCTCGATCAGGCCGCCTGTGACGACGCCGCGGGCCAGTTGGGCGGCGACGCGATCGGGATCGCGGCGGACGTCACCGATCTCGGTGCCATGCAGCGCGCGGTCGCGACCGCCGTCGACCGCTTCGGCGGCGTCGACATCGTGATGGCCAACGCGGGGATCGCGTCGAAGGCCGCGACGTTCCGCGCGATGTCGCGCGAGAGCTTCGACCGCGTCTTCGACGTCAACGCGGGCGGCGTGATCCGCACGGTCGAGGCGGCGCTGCCGGAGATCATCCGCCGCCGCGGCCACGTCGTCGTGGTGGCGTCGGTCTACGCGTTCCTCAACGGCGTCGGGGCGATTCCCTACGCGATGAGCAAGGCCGCCGTCGAGCAGCTCGGCCGGGCGCTGCGCGTCGAGCTCGCCCAGCACGGCGCGAGCGCGACCACGTGCTACTTCGGCTTCATCGACACGGAGATGGTGCACCGCGGGATCGACGACGACCCGCTGTCGGGCAAGGTCCAGCAGCAGCTGCCAAAGGTCCTCGCCAAGCGCCTGACGCCCGACCAGGCCGGCGAGGCCGTCGCCCGCGGCATCGAGCGCCGGGCGCCCCGGGAGATCGTGCCGCCGGTCTGGCGGGTGATCTTCCACCTGCGCGGCGTGTTCGGTCAGCTGCACGACCGGCACATGGAACGTGCCGCCCCGGTGCAGGAGCTCGCGGTCGCGATGGACGCCCGGGCGAACGAGGAGCAGCCGACGACGGCGTAGCCCATGTCCGCGATCGACACCGAATTCGAGCACGAGCAGGTGGAGCTGTTCTGCGACGCGGAGACCGGCGCGACGGGGATCGTCGCGATCCACTCCACCGCGCTCGGCCCCGCCATGGGCGGCCTGCGGCTTGCGGCCTACCCCGGGCTGACGGCGGCGGTGACCGACGCCCTCCGTCTCTCGCGCGCGATGACGCTGAAGAACGCCGCCGCCGGGCTCGATCTCGGCGGGGGCAAGGCGGTCCTGCTCGACGATGGCGGCTGGGCCGACGCGGACGCCCGCGCGGCCCGGATGCGAGCGGTGGGCACGGTGATCGATCAGCTCGGCGGCCGGTTCGTCACCGCCGAGGACGTCGGGACGACCCCGGAGGACATGACCGGGATCGCCGAGACGACGCGCCACGTCGCCGGCCAGCCCGTCGAGCGTGGCGGGCGAGGCGACCCGTCCCCGTGGACCGCGCGCACGGTGGCCGGTGCGATCTCGGCGGCCGTGCGACGGCAAGACGGCGCCGAGACCCTGGCGGGTGTGCGCGTCGGCGTGCTCGGCGTCGGGCACGTCGGCTTGCGGCTGGTCGCGCTGATGCGCGAGCAGGGCGCGGAGGTGCTCGTCGCCGACCTCGACACGTCACGCGCGCAGGACGTCGCCGAGCGCTACGGCGCACAGGCGGTCCCGGTGGCGGGCTTCCTCTCCCTCGAGATGGATGTCCTGGCGCCGTGCGCGTTGGGCGAGACCATCCACGCCGAGCACATCGGCGACCTGCGCTGCCGGGTCATCGCCGGTGCGGCGAACAACCCGCTGGCGGGGGCGGACACCGCGCACGCGCTCGCGGGTGCGGGGATCCTGTACGTCCCGGACTTCCTGGCGAACTGCGGCGGGATCATCCACGTCGGCGCCGAGGTGCTGGGGTTCGACGACGCGGAGGTCGAGCGCCGCATCGGCCTGGCGGTGGGGCACACGGCCGCGGTGCTGGAGCAGGCGGCGGCGAGCGGGGCGGTCCCGCTGGATGTCGCGGTGGCCGAGGCGCGGGCGCGGATCGCGGGCGCGCGACGCTGAGCGTCACGGTCGGCGTCCCGCGGCCGATCACTGGGGAGATGCGCGCCGGACGTCCTCCCATCCGCACCGTGCCCGCCTGGCCCTGGCTGCTCGCCGTCGTCGTGGTCGGCGTGGTGGGCGTCGTCCTGCTCGGCCTGCTCGACGAGCGTGAGGACGAGGCGCAGCTCGCGCGCGCACACGCCGTTGCCATCGAGCGCGTCGTCGACGACGCGGTCGCGGACATCACGGACCTCCAGGCCCGGCTGGGGGCGCGCCGCGCCGACCCGGTGATCCGCGCGCTCGTCCAGCGACGGCTGCTGAGCCGAAGCGCGCTCCTGCCCGACCTGCAACGCCTCGCACCGGGGCCGGACACGGACGCGCTCGCGGTGGTGTTCCGGGAGATCGGCGCGGCAACCCTGCGGCGCGACCTCGACCTGGTCCAAGGTCTGCAGCGATACGCACCGCGCGCGCGGGCCGCGGCCCGCCGGACGGCGGCGACGCAGCAGGAGCGCGCCGAGACGATCGCCCAGCGCACCCGTCAGGGGCAGATCGCGATCGTCGTCCTCATGCTGACGATCGTCGCGCTCATCCTGTGGCGCTCGCGCAGCGCGCTCATGCGCGCCGCCGAGGCCTACACCGATGAGCTGCGCCACCTCGCTGAGCACGACACGCTCACGGGACTGGGCAATCGCCGTCACCTCGACGAGGAGGGGACCCCCGTGGTGCACGCGGCGACGTCCGCGGCGCCGGTGGGCGTCCTGCTGCTCGACCTCGACGGCTTCAAGGCCTACCACGACACCGCCGGCCATGCCGCCGGGGACGACCTCCTGGTTGACGCCGCGCGCGCCTTCGAGCGCGTGCTCGCCGCGGACGGACACGCCTACCGGCTCGGCGGCGACGAGTTCTGCGGGATCACCCGTGCTCCTGATCCGGATCTGCCGCGACGCGTCGAGGAGGCGCTCCTCGCGGCGTTCGCCGGGCGCGGACCGAGTGCGAGCGTCGGCATGGCGCTCGTGCCGACCGAGGCGGATGACCTGGCGGCGGCGATGCGGCTGGCCGACACGCGGATGTATGCGGTCAAGCGCGGCAAGGGTGTCGCGCGGGCGACGGCTGGCTGACCGAGAGCCGGCGAGGGGACTCGAACCCCTGACCTACGCTTTACAAGAGCGTTGCTCTACCAACTGAGCTACACCGGCCGGGCGACCGTCATGGTACGCCGCTCGCCCGGGCGAGCCCAGCGGATGAACTTCTGGGGCGGCCGGGGGCGGCGCTTCCGCGGGAGCGTTGACGCGGAAACGCTCCCGCGGAAGCGTCCACACGAAGGCGATGCGCGGCGCCTACGCCGCCCGCGCCGCCGAACTCGTCAACGGCCGCAGCTCGATCGGCAGTCCGTCCGCCGGGTACGGCCCCGTCGCCATGTCGATGAACGGCTCGTACGTGGCGGGGACGCGGAGCTCATAGCGCAGCAGCAGCTGGTGCAGCAGCGCCTTGACCTCCATCCCGCCGAAGTGCAGGCCGATGCACGTGTGCACGCCGCCGCCGAACGGCGCCCACGCGTACTTGTGGCGCTGGTCCTCGCGGCGCTCGGGCGAGAACCGCTCGGGGTCGAAGCGGTCGGGGTCGTGCCAGAAGGGCTCCATGCGGTGGCTGGCGTACATGCCGAGGGCGACGATCGAGCCCTCCGGGACGTAGTAGCCGTCGATCTCCGTGTCCTTCAGCGTCGCGCGCGCGAGCATCCCCACCGGTGGGTTCATGCGCAGCGTCTCCTTGAAGACCATGTCCATCGCCGGCAGCGCGTCGAGGTCGTCGAAGTCCAGCGCGTCCTTGTCGAGCGCCAGGCACTCCTCGCGCACGCGGTCCTGCCACTCGGGGTGCTTGGCCAGGAAGTAGCCCATCATCGAGAGCGTGATGGTGCTCGTGTCGTGCGCGGCCATCATCGTGAAGATCATGTGGTTGATGACGTCCTGGTCGCTGAACCGCGCGCCGTCCTCGCTCTCGGCGTGGCAGAGGACGCTGAACAGGTCGTCGGTCGCCGACGCGCGCTTGGCGGGGAGCTTGCCGCGGAAGTAGTCCTCCATCATGCGCCGGCTCTGCAGCCCTCGGTGCCAGCGGCCGCCGGGGACGTCCGCGCGCACCGGGGTGTTTCCGCCGAGGACGAGGTTGACAAACGCGCGGTTGACCGCGTCGGCTTCCGGGCCGAGACGCTCGCCCATGAAGACCTCGGTGGCGATGTCGAGCGTCAGCTGCTTCGTGGCGGGATAGAGCTCGAAGCCCGGGCCGGTGCGCCACTCTGAGATGCCGCGCTCGATGACCGGGTTCATCATGCGCAGGTAGGTGACGAGACGCTCGCGCTTGAAGGCGTGCTGGAGGATCCGGCGGTGGTGCAGGTGCTCCTCGAAGTCCATGAGCATGACGCCGCGCTCGAAGAACGGGCCGATGAACTCGTTCCAGCCGATCTCGCTGGAGAACGCCTTGTCGCGGTTGGCGAGGACCGTCTCGATGCCGTCCGGTCCGTACACGCTGACGATCGTGATGCCGATGATGTTCGCCCACGAGACGGTGCCGAAGCGCTCGAAGCCGCGGCGCGTGACCGCGAGCGGGTCCCCCATGACGGTCAGGGAGTGCCCGAGGACGGGGAGCCCGGGGTCGCCCATGACGGGCTTCAGCCCGCTGCCGGGCGGCGGGGTCGCGAGCGGGCGCGCCTCGCGCGGCGGCATGCGCTCGAACACGGACGCGGCGGCGTGGCGCGCGCGCAGGGACATGGGTGCAGTCATCTGGTCAGCTCCTCGGCATCCATCTGGTACGGTAGCGTGCAAGATGGCGCAGCGCAACCGGGCACGCAGCTACGCGGGGCAGACCGGCGACGAACGGGCCGCCGTCCGCCGCACCGCGCTGCTCGACGCCGCGCTCGGCCTGGTGGGTGAGCACGGCTGGAGCCAGCTCAGCGTCGAGGCGATGTGCCGCGAGGCCGGGCTGAACAAGCGCTACTTCTACGAGGCGTTCGGCACCCTCGACGGGGCGATGGCCGCGCTCATCGACGAGGTCGCCCGCGGCGTGCTCGACGCGTCGCTGGACGCGATGCCGGCGAGCGGCTCGCCGGCGGAGATGACGCGCGCCAGCGTGCGCGCCTTTGTGACCTACCTGACCGAGGACCGGCGGCGCGCGCGGGTGCTGCTCGAGGCGCCGCCGCCCGGTGGAGCCGCCGCGGAACGGCGCACGGCGGCGACGCGGCGAGGGGTCGCGCTCACGGCTGCGCGCGGGCGGACCGTGTTCCAGGCCAGTGACCCCGCCGGCTTCGAGCTCGCCGCGTCGATGGTCGTGGGCGGGACGAGCCAGGCGGTGCTCGACTGGCTCGACGGCCGGGTCGGCGGCACGCGCGAGGAGCTGATCGACGGCCTCGTCGCGATGTGGCTGGCGATCGGCGACAGGATGCGCTGACGCGGCGCCCGGCTACTCGGCCTCGGGGACCGCGACGCCCGCGGCATGCTCGATGTTGCCGTGGCCGTTCGTGCTCACGACGTGCTCGTACGTCGGCACCTCGGGCTGCTCCGGGGCGTTGAACCGCCGCTCGAGCTCGCCGAGGACGACGCCGAAGAGCAGGTGCCGCCACGTCGCCTGCGCGAACGCGCGCGGGTCGCCGGCGAGCTTCGGCAGCTCCTCGCGCGCGGGATGCGTGCGGTCGGTGATGGCGACGAACGGCCAGCTGCCGAGGTGCTCGGCCATGGCGGCGGCGGGGCCGCGCGACCAGGACGGCAGCGGCATGCGCGGAGCCGCGTTGGCGTACAGCGCACCGAACGCCGCGCCGTTGGCGAGATGGATCGCCAGGCCGGCGACCGGCCACGCGCGCCCGCGCGTGACGAACTTGCCGAGCAGCTCGGTGTCGTCGTACGGGACCCCGAAGACCCGGCGGTCCAGCGGCTGCTGGGCCCACCAGACGGCGGCGGCGGCCGCGCCTGCGAGCGCGCCACGGGCGGTACGAGCGAGAGCGACGTCCATAGATGGACTGTAACGCCCGCCTCCTCCCGGCGTAGGACGTGCACATGGATCGTTCGAAGCTTCACGCCCGCGCACGCCACCGGGGCGTCAACCTCCCCGTCTACTGGGCGGTGCGCGTCGTGCTGCAGCCCTTCTTCCACCTGTACTTCCGCCTGACGTGGCGGGGCCGCAAGCACCTGCCCAAGGACGGGCCGGTGATCTTCGCCGCCAACCACCGCTCGTTCCTGGACCCGTTCGTCATCGCCGCGATGTACCCGCGGCCCATGTACTTCGTGGCGAAGAAGGAGCTGTTCCAGCGCCGCTGGCAGGCGTGGATCCTGAACGCTCTCGGCGCGTTCCCGGTCGATCGTGGCGCGGGCGACTCCGACGCGATGGGCACCGCGCGCCAGATCCTCGAGCGCGGCGACGCCGTCTTGATCTTCCCCGAGGGCACCCGCATCCGTCCGGGCGGCCTGGGCCGGCCGCGGCGCGGTGTCGGCCGCCTGGCGCTGGAGACGGGCGCGCCCGTCGTCCCGGTCGCGGTCATCGGCACCGAGCAGATCCGCACGAAGTGGAAGATCCGCCCGCATCGCGTCCGGCTGCTCGCCGGCGCGCCGCTGCAGTTCCCCAAGACCGAGAACCCGACCGCGACGATGGCCGCGGCGGTCATCGATCGCGTCTGGCCGTGCGTCGAGCTGCAGTGGGAATGGCTCGGCGGTGAGCCGCCCGTGCGCCGCGCGGCGATCATCGGCGCCGGGTCGTGGGGCACCGCGCTCGCCGTGGCGCTCGCGCGCGGCGGGGTGCAGGTCCAGCTCGGCGCCCGCACGGCCGAGCAGGCCGACGCCCTGCGCGAGACCCGCTGCAACGAGCGCTACCTCGCGGGGGTCACGCTACCCGCCGGTGTCGAGGTGACGACGGCATCGCAGCTCGACTTCGCGCGTGCGGATCTCGTCTGCTTCGCGGTCCCGTCCCGGGCTATCCCGGCGACCGTCGCCGCGCACGCCGAGCACATCCCCGCCGATGCGGGCGTGCTCGTGCTCAGCAAGGGGCTCGTCCCGCCGCTGGGCACCCTGCCCAGCGCCTACGTCTCCGAGCGGGTCCGCGCCCGCGCGGTCGCCACGCTCGGCGGCCCGG
The DNA here is from genome assembly GCA_005788585.1 of Actinomycetota bacterium. Next base: position 10,474 of record SYBY01000123.1, read on the forward strand.
CGCTCGCCGCCGACGTGCTGGCCCACGGCGCCGCCGTCGTGCTCGCGTGCAGCGACCCGGTGTGCGGCGCGGTGCTGCGCGAGACGCTGCGCAGCGCGCGGCTGCAGGTGACGGTGTCCACCGACGTGACGGGCGTCGAACTCGCGGGCGTGGCCAAGAACGCCGCGGTGCTCGCGGCGGCCGCGAGCGTGGGGGCCGGCCCGAACGCGGCAGGCGCCGCCGCGGGCAAGGTCTTCGCGGAGGTCGACGCCTACGCGCGGGCGTGCGGCGCGCAGCCCGAGAGCTTCTCCGGCCTGGCGGGTGCGGGGGACCTCGTCGCCACGGTCGTCGCCGAGTCCAGCCGCAACCGGCGTGCCGGCGAGATGCTGGCCAGTGGGGTGCCGGCGGGTGCGATCGAGTCGCAGCTCGGCCAGACCCCGGAGAGCCTCGACACCGTCTCGCTGCTCGCCGACGCGCTCCAGCGCTCCGGCGTCCCGGCGCCCACCGTGACCGCGCTGGCCGATCTCGTCGGCGGCCGGATCGCGCCCGCCCAGTGGGCGGCGGGTGTCACGTCCCCCGATCGTCCGACGGTCGCGGCGTAGGCGGCTGGGCGGAGTACGCTGGCATGCGTGGAGGACGCGGACGCCAAACGACGGCTCGACGAGCAGTTCTCCGCCCTGTACAAGGCGCATCTGCGCGACGTGTACTCCTACTCGTATTACCGGGTGGGCAACCACCACGACGCCGAGGACCTCACGGAGCAGACGTTTCTCCAGGCGTACCGGCACTTCGAGCGCGCGCAGCGCGAGTCCGACGGCCGGCCGCTGCGGCCCTGGCTCATCCGGATCGCGCACAACCTCGCCGCGAACCTCTACCGCGACCGGTCGCGCAAGCCGCAGACGCCGATCGACGACACGCAGCACCTCTCCGCGACGCACACGACCGAGGATCTCGTCGAGGGCCGCGACGAGCTGGCACGCGTCCTGGAAGGTGTGAAGGAACTGCCGGACGACCGCCGCGAGGCACTGATCATGCGCTTCGCGCTGGGCATGGACAACCGCGAGATCGCGCGGGCGATGGGCAAGACCGACGGCGCCACGAAGGTGCTCATCCACCGCGCCATCAAGCAGCTGCAGGAGGTGATGGAGCGTGAGCACGGACGCCTA
>SYBY01000124.1 GCA_005788585.1 Actinomycetota bacterium
CTCGATCGGCATCCTGGCCCACCACCAGCCGCTGCTCGGCCTGCTGTCGCCGACCGAGCTGCGGCTGTACCGCGGCGAGAACGACTACACGCGGTACGCGCAGGGCGAGGGCTACGTGCAGGTCGCCGACGGCCGGGTGCTGCTCCTCGTCGAGGAGGCGCACACGCCCGACGAGCTGGACGTCGCGGACCTGCGCGAGAAGCTCAGCAAGGCCGAGAGCGCGCTGAATGGCGCCGAGTCCGGCACCGCCGAGTTCGAGCGTGCCGCGCGCGACAAGCGCCGCTGGGAGGCGTTCATTGCCGTCGCCGAGGACGCGACCGTCGGACACTGACGGTGTCGGGCCTCGATGAGGCTCTGACCTTCGTCCTGGAGCTCGACCGGCTGAAGTCGGTCGAGCTCCGGACCCCGCTGCTCGACGGCTCGCGGTGCGAGACCGACGCGGAGCACTCGTGGCATGTCGCGACGGCGGCTTTGGCGTTGGCGGACTACGCGCCGGCGGGCGCGTCGCTGCCCCGCGTGATCACGATGCTGCTGATCCACGATGTCGTGGAGAAGCTCGATCAGGCGGTCGAGCGCGGGTATCTCCTCGCCTGAGGGCGTACGCCGACGTTGTGCCCGCTCAGCGGGCAAAACGTCGGCGAACTCTCACTTGAAGGCCCACGCGCCAGGCAGCGTTCGCTTTGGGGGCCAAGCGGGAAGCCCCGCAGGGTCCCCTCTCGAAGGAGCCTGCCGATGATGCTTCGACCTCGCGCCGTGCTGACCCTCGCCCTGGCCGTCGCGGTGCCCGCGGCGGCTGCCGATGCCGCCGTCGCCAAGCGTGGCGGCCCGCTCGCGCCGTCTGTCCTCTCGCTGCCCAACGGGTGGCAGCCCGAGGGCATCGCCTCGTCGGGGAAGGGGCTGTTCGTCGGATGCATCCCGACGGGCGCCATCTACCGCCTGGATGCGAAGTCCGGAAGCGGCGCCGTGCTCGTTCCCCCGCGCCCCGGTGACCGCGCCGCGATCGGGCTGAAGGAGGCCCGCGGCAACCTGTTCGTCGCCGGCGGGCCGACCGGCCGCGCGTTCGTCTACGACGCGAAGACCGGCGCCGACGTGGCCGACGTCCCGCTGACGACGGCGCCGACGTTCGTCAACGACGTCGTCGTGACGAAGGACGCCGCGTGGTTCACCGACTCGCAGCGTCCGCAGCTCTACCGCGTCGCCATCGACCGCCGGGGCACGCCTGCGACCACCGCCACGACCCTCCCGATCACCGGGGACCTGGTCTACGACGACGACCCTGCGACGTTCGAGGCCAACGGCATCGTCTCCGCCCGGGGCGGCCGCACGCTGCTCGTCGTGCAGAGTGGCACGGGCAAGCTGTTCCGGATCGACGCGGCGACCGGCGTGTCGACCCAGGTGCCGCTCAGCGGCGGCGACCTGGCCAACGGCGACGGCCTGCTGCTCGTCGGCCGGACGCTGCTGGCGGTGCAGAACAGGCTGAACCGCATCGCGGTCGTCCGGCTCGACGGCGCGCTGCGCACGGGCCGGATCACGCGCCTGGTCACCGACCCTGACTTCGCGGTCCCGACGACCATCGCGCGCCTGCGCGGTGCGATCTACGCCGTCAACGCGAAGTTCGGCACGCCTGCGACTCCGGACACGCCGTACGAGGTCGTACGCGTCGACGGCCGGTAGGTGCCGGCGACGAGCGCGGTCAGCCGGGCGGGAGCTCGGAGGCCGCGCCGTCGTCCAGGCGCAGCAGCACGGTCAGCCCGGCCCGGACCTGCTCGATCCGGCGCCGGGCCGCCGACAGCGACGTCCGCGCGGTGCCGGCGAGTTCGCCGTCGCGCAGGGTCTCGGCGATCTCGGCCAGCTCGATCTCGACATCGCGGACGAGGAGCTCGAGGACCGGCTGGTAGGCCTCGCCACCCTCGGGGCGGACGAGGACCGCGCCGCCGAGCTCGTCGCGGCCGTCGAGCGCGGTGTGCAGCGTGCGACCCAGCTCGATCGCCACGGCCGGGGGTGCGCCGTCCAGCATCCGCGTGGCGCCGACGACCGTCGCGTGCTGGGCCGCCGCCGTGTGGGCCGCGGCCGCGGCGCCCGCGCCGGCGTCGTCCAGCGCCGCGCCACGGGTTGCGCGCAGCGCGGCACGGAGGTTGTTCTGCACCGAGTCCAGCGCCGTCGCGGCACGGGCGGCGTTGCCGTCGTCGAGGTGCTCGGCCGCCCGGGCGAGCCCGCGCTGCAGGCGCAGGGCGCGGTCCTCGGTGCGGGTGGGCAGGCCGTCGGGACGCACGACGGCAGAGGGTAGACCGGGGGAGGGGACGGGCGCCACCGCGGTGGGTGGGTCGGCCTCACCCTCGGAGATCCCGATCCGGTCGTGCAGACGCCGCAGCGGCCCGGGCGCCCACCAGTTCCACTCGCCGAGCAGCGCCATGAGGGAGGGGACGAGTAGCGCGCGGATGATCGTCGCGTCGATGAGCACGGCGAGCGCCGTTCCGACCCCGACCTCCTTGATGAACACGATCTCCGACGTCGCAAACGCCCCGATCGCCACGCAGAACAGCAGCGCGGCGGCCGTGATGATCCGTCCGGTGCGTTCCAGCCCGACGGCGACGGCCTCGTCGTTGGGCAGCCCGCCGTCGCGCGCCTCCTTGATCCTCGTGAGCAGGAAGACGCCGTAGTCCGTCGACAAGCCGAACGCCAGTGCCAGGAGCAGCAGCGGCTGGGTGCTCTCCAGCGCGCCCTGTGATTCGTAGGCGAGCAAGCCCTCCAACCGGCCGTCCTGGAAGATCAGGACGAGCAGCCCGAACGCGGCACTCAGCCCGAGCAGGTTCATGATCAGCGCCTTGATCGGGAGGACCACCGACCCGGTCATGAGGAACAGGATCACGAGGGTCGTGATCGCGAGGATGGCGATCGCCCACGGCAGCCCGGCCGCGAGCGCGGCCTGCTGGTCGACGAATCTGGCGGTCTGCCCGGTGACGAGCGCGGAGCCCGGGGCGGCCGTGGCGCGCACGTCGCGGACGAGCTCCTGCGTGCGTTCGTCCAGCGCCGCCTCCGCGGGGACCATGTCGAGCTGCCACACGCCCCGGCCGAGGTAGCGCGGCGCGTCGACCTGGTCGATGCCGTCCAGCCGTTCGATCTGACGTGCGTAGCGGCGCATGTCGCGCCCGGAGTCCTCCGGCGCGCGGACGGCGACCGTGACCGGCTCCGTGACGCCGCGCGCGTACTCGGTCCGCAGCTCGCTGTCGATCTGCTTGGCGGGCGTGTCGTCGGGCAGGATCCGGGCGTCGATCCCGGTGAACTCGATCCGCAGGAACGGCAGGCCGGCGATGATCAGCACGGTGCCCGTGGCCAGCGCGATCGCGAGCGGTCGCCGCATCACCCCGCGTGACAGCCGGTACCAGAAGCCCTGCTCGGTCTTGCCGTCGGCGTGCTGCCAGCGGGCGGGCGCCAGCGCGTTGACCCGCGGGCCGAGCACCATGAGCAGCGCCGGGAGCGCGGTCACCGCGATGATCGCAGCGAGGATGGCGGTGATCGAGCCGCTGATCGCCATCGAGTAGAGGAAGCGCTGCGGGAAGACGAGCAGCGACAGCAGGGCGGCCGCGACCGTGGCCGCGCTGAAGATGACCGTGCGGCCCGCGGTGCGCATCGTCCGTGCGACGGCGGCGCCGGTGTCCAGCCCGTTGCCGAGCTCCTCCCGGAATCTGGAGACGACGAAGAGGGAGTAGTCGATCGCGAGGCCGAGCCCCAGTCCGATCGCCAGGTTCAGCGCGAAGATGCTGAGCGACAGCCCCTCGTTGACGATCCGCAGGGCGAGGAACGTCCCGACCACCACAAGACCGCCGACGAAGAGCGGCAGCAGGGCCGCGACCACGCCGCGGAACACGAGCAGCGAGAGCAGGAAGAGGATCGGGAAGGCGATCATCTCGGCGCGCTTGAGGTCGGACTCCACCTGGGTGCCGATCGCCTCGAACGCCGGGCCGGGGCCGCCGACCTTCACGCCCTCCTCATCGGCGAACGCCTCGCCCAGTCGCTCGCCGATGTCGGACTCGCTGACGTCCTCCTTGCCGAAGACGGCGAGGTAGGTGGAGTCCTCGTCGTCCGACACGAACCGGTCGTCGCCGGTCGTGACGAACGAGGTCACCCGTGCGACGCCGGGGTCGCGCTCGGCGCGCTCGGACAGGCGCTCGAGCTTGCCGCGCATCCCCTCGGTGTTCGGCCCGTTGGGCGTCTCGACGAGGATGATGACCCCGGGCGCCGCGTAGCTGCCCGACGCGGCGGCCAGCCGGTCCTGCGCCTGCGCGGACTCCGACGACGGGTCGCGGAAGTCGTCGCCGGAGGACAGCAGCCCGGCGACCGGGCCGCCGAGCACCGCCGCGACGACGAAGAACACCGCGGTGAAGGTCAGGACGAACCGGGCACGGCCGGTCGCCAGGCGGATGAGCGCGTCGATCACGACGTCCGCCCACCGGTGCGCCTGGTCGTCCCCCGAACGACGAAGTGGCCCCCCACGGGCCGAAGGGTACCTGTCGCTACCCTTCTTGGGATGGACGAGCGCGCCCTGGCGGAGCGCCTCATCCGCTACGACACCTCCACGCACGACGGGCTGCAGA
>SYBY01000125.1 GCA_005788585.1 Actinomycetota bacterium
ATCGGGAGCTTTCGGAGTACCGCCACGGGGATTCGAACCCCGGTTTCCGCCGTGAGAGGGCGGCGTCCTAGTCCCCTAGACGATGGCGGCTCGGGCAGAGGAATGTAGCAGGCCCCCGTGCGCTATCGTCGTCGCCCGCACGTCACGCGGATGTGGCGGAATTGGTAGACGCGCGGCGTTCAGGTCGCCGTGGGGGCAACCCCGTGGAGGTTCGAGTCCTCTCATCCGCATCGAGACGTTCTGCTGGCCGCGGCCCCCGAGATTCGGGGGCCGCCGTCGTTCGGGAGGGGGTGTGCGCATTGCGCGTCCCCAGACGGCGCGGAATGCGCACACCCCCCCTCGCGACGGACATCATTCGCTCGCGGGTGGGCCAGGATGGGGGTCTGACCACTGCGAGTCAGGGCTACTCGGCCCGGCGGATGTCGTGCAAGAGGTCAGGTGGATCATGCGTGGACACGACGATCCGGATCTCCGCGCCGCGTGCGTGTCGGGAGATCGCGCGCACCCGCCTGGCAACGACACGTAGGAACACCGCGGCCTCATCGTCACGAGGCAAGCCATAAGCATCGAGGCGGTCCAGCGCTTCCTCCACCTGAGACTGCGTGCCAGGTGCCATCGCGACCGTTGGCCATTCGGTCGGGAACCAGCGCTCGGGCGGCTCGGCCACGTGGGCTGGGCTGGGAACAGCGATCTGCGGCAAGGCCTGATCCGACCACGCACCATCGTCCTGGTGCAGCAAGACCACGAGCCCGTCGGCGACTCCCGCCTCAACCAGCGCACCACGGACCGCGGTCACGAGCAGCTGCTCCGCGTTGCGCAGTGTGCGACCGAACTCCGCCGAACGAGCCCGCCTGCGCCACACGACTTCACCGTCCGACAGCAGCGCAGCCGGCTTCCCGTCCTCCGAATACTCGACGCGCCACGATCGCTGGTGGCTGCCATCGCCCATCGCCCACTCCCGCGATTCCGTGATGACGACAACGCGCCCATCCTCGTACCGGTAGTCCTCCCGCGTGATGCCGGGCTCGATCGCCGACAGCGTCACCACTGACAGCGGTCGCTCGCCCTCCCACTGCTCAATCGACACGTACTCGGCCGCCCAAGCGCCTTTGGAATTCAGGCCGTAGGTCACGTACGTGCGAGACGGGCCCTCGTACCGCGCGACCGTCTGCCAGACGAGGCGCCCGTCACCCGCGTACTCAGTCTCGATGCGTGAGCGTCCTTCGGCATCGAGACCGAAGACGACCACCCCGCGTGGGTCCGGCGGGCGGCCATCGAGCAGCTTTGCGTACACCACTCCTCGTTCGCGCCCAAACACGTTGGCCCGGTAGGGCGAGGTGCCCCGCCGATGCGTATGGGTCCACTGGACGACATCCTCGATGCTCTCGTCGACCGCCTCGCGCATGTCCAGACGCAGGGCGGCTTCCAACGGCTCGCGATCTGCTGATAGGTCGGGAGCCTCTGGCACGACGTGGACACTATCCACGTCATCCGCGCAGGATCGCGCAGCGAGGGCCGGCCACCGTCATTTCAGGAGGGGGTGTGTGCATTACGCGTCCCCACACGGCGCGAAATGCGCACACCCCCTCCGTCGTGCCTATGGTTCGGGCCGTGAGCGCCGACGACTGGTACCGCTCAGCCGACTGGGACGCTGACGCGCAGGCGTTCTTCGAGCGCAAGCTCGCCCGGGCAACCGCGCACAAGCGGCCGCAGTACCTCCGGATCAAGGGCCTCGCGTTGCTCGAGACCGACGACCCAGAACTCCAGAATGCCGGGGTCAGGCTCATGCGCCGGGTCATCAGCGAGTACCCGGATTCGACGTTCGATGTGAGTGTCGCGAACGGTGAACTCGCCGAACGTGCCGCTACCGCCGGCAACATCGACACCGCACTCGAACTCCTCCGGGCAGTGATGCGCGCGGAGCTCGGCACGAACATCAGCGGGACGCCCGAACTCAGGCTCGCCGAGGTCATCCTTCAGGAGTGCCGCACCGACCTCCTGGCCGAGGCGGAGATCGCACTCGGCACCGTCCTCACCGAGGACCCGATTCTCGGCGGCCTGCGCTTCCGCTACGCCGTCGCTCGCGCACGGCTGGCGGCACTGACCGACGAGCCGGACGAAGCCGCCGCGTTTGCTCTCGGCGCCTTGCACCTGGCCGCCGTCGACGCCCCGATCTCCTCCGCCCATCCAACGTTCGGGCGCGTTGATGGCGACGACGACCTGTTCGCGGAACTCGAAGCGCTGGCCGACGCGGGTGATGCCGAAGCCGTCAGCCCGCTGACCGACGACTTCCGCGGCATCGATGGCGAGGTGGTCTGGGACTGGCGGCTCATCGAACGGCTGCGCTGGACCGACGATGATCCACTCAGCGCGCAGCAGGACGCGTTGCGGCGGGAGGCCCAGCCGATCGTCGAGGAACTCCGAGCAGCGGGCTTCGACGTTATCGACCTCGAGGCGTTCAGCCTGCGCATGCTGCCCACCGCCGCCGCTGCACGGACGGCCGCGCCAATTCTCCTGCGCGGCATCGAGCGAGCCAGCGACCCCGATCTGCAAGCCATCCTTGTCACAGCGCTGGCCGACCGGCGGGTCCGAGCGATCGCCACCGCCCCGCTGCTCGACATGTTCGGCGCCCTGCGCGACCCAGCGCTCAACGGGCACGATCGCCCGTCGGAAGCGGTGGGAGCACAGCGTGGCCTGAGGTCGGCGCTGGGCAGTGCGCTCTCGACCCTCGCGCGCGACGAGCACTTCACCGCCCTCGCCGCGCTGCTTCGCGATCCAGCCTATGGGTACGACCGCGTCTACCTGCTCTGGGCGCTGGAGCACGTCGAACACCCGGACGCCGTCGACCTCGCCATCGAGCTTCTCGACGACGAAGACCTCAATCTCAACGCGCTGCGCACCCTGGGCGACCTGCGGTCAGAGCGCGCAGCGCCTGTCTTCGCCCCCATCGCGGCTACGCCAAAGCCGCGCGGCCGCAGTGACGAGGCGGAGATGGCCCGCATCCGTATCAAGGTCGCCGAGCGGGGACTGGAGAAGCTCGAGAAGGCCCGCGCCGCCGGCAAGAGCCGACCGTGACCCTCTGTCACGTACCCGACACACCCAGCGTCACGACCAGCCCGGACACCGAACGCCAAGCAGAACAGGCTGCGCGCCATGCTCAAGCGCACCGCAGCCCTCCTCTCCACGAGCGCCGCCCTCACCGTCGCCGCGTTCGCCGTGACCGCCGCACCCGCCCATGCCGGCCCGACCGGACCAGTCGGCGACAGCGCCTCCGCCACCCTGCTGCTGGGGTTCGCACCGAGCGCGGTCACGCTGCCGGAGGGCAGCAAGAGCGTCATGAGGTACCGGACCGCCACCTGTCGCCACGTCTGGTGTGAATACACGCTGCAGACCGTCGACGGGTCCGCCACCTACCGCAGTCCCCGGGACTATCGCCGCCGCAAGGTCACCAAGACGGCCTTCAGGGGCGAGAAGATCGAGATCGGGATCCCGCTGTTCGCCTACAAGGACGACCGGCCCGAGTACACCGAGCGGTTCACCGTGCAGATGAAGGCGCGGCTCTCCTCTGAGACCGCCATCACCGAGCGCACCGCCTCGGCGCAGGTGACCATTCCCGGTGAGCTGATCCGGGGCCTCGAGACCCCGTGCCGCGCGTGCGTCGACGTCCCGCCGCAGCAGGAGCTGCCGACGGGCCCGCCGATTCCCGATCCCGGCCCGCAGGTGGTCCAGACCACGACCACGGTCGATCCCGCCCAGCTGCCCGAGACGGTCGTCCAGCCGGCACCCGCTGAGCCCGAGCACACGCCGGATCCGGCCGCGCCGTACGACGCCAGCGCCATCCTGCACGCCGGGATCGCCACCGGGGTCTGCGTGGCCTGCACCGCGCCGACGGGCCCGGTCGTGCGCTGACGTGCCGGTGTGTCGCGCACACGACACACCGCATGTCGCCCAGCGAGCGGAACGCGGACGGCCCCACCGGCACGCTTGATCCATCACCGCAGCACTCCCCCATATGAGCTGCGCCACCGCATCGGGCCCGGACAGCCCGGTGCCGTCGCCCGGCCCCGACCTCGCTCTGCGCCCCGTGCGCACCTACGGCATCCGCTCGCGCGGGGCCGCACCGCGAGGTCCGGCCGTGCGCTGACGCGGGTGGGCGGCGTCGCGTGTCCCCCGCGCGACGCCGCCCGCACCGCCGTCGTCTCTCGCTACCGTGCACTGCGTGCTCGGCACCGTCGAGGGCCTGGACTTCACCTACACGCTGCACCCGATGCGACCGGGGCGGATCGCCCTGCGCCGCTGGCGCTGGGAGCTGTGGCACGGCAGTCGGCTGCACGCCGCCGGCTGGCGGCTGAGCGAACGCGACGCGCAGCGCGCGCTGCGCCAGCACGGCGCGCGGGTCGCCCGGACCATGTTCGGCCTTCCCGCCCTCCCCCGCGACACGCGCACCGCGACCGACCCGGCGTTCGTCCCCGGATCGATCGTCAGCGTCGACGAGGCGGGCGTGCGGTTCCGTCTCGTGCCGCGGCTGCTCTCCGAGGAGCAGACCGCGGCACTGGCGCGCTAGGCGATCAGCAGAACGAACCGGAGCGCGTCGCCCCGCCCGCCTGCGGCGTGATCTTCAGCTGGCAGGTGTCAATGCCGTTCGCCGTGAGGATCGACTTGATCTCCGCGATGACCGGCTCCGGCTGCGTCGCGGTGCGCGACAGGACGAACGCCGAACGACGCGACGGGTCGGTCACGATCGCCCACGAGTAGTCGTCGGCGAGCCCGATGATGACGTAGTTCACGCCGCTGTAGATCGGCCCGCCGATGTTCAGGAACGTGACCTCGAGCTGCGCGTTCGTGTCCGTGTCGGCCACCCGGGCACGCCCGGTGATCGAGATCGGGAAGTTGAACGGGCCGCTGCAGCGGTTCGCGACGCGGACCGTGCCGTCCGGGTTCAGCGCGTAGACCGCCGTCGTGTTCGCGAGACAGCCGATGTCGAACCACTGCGGCTTGGCGGCGAGCTGCTTCCACGTGCCCAGGTAGCGGTCGATCTCCACGCGCTCGACGGGCTGGATGGGCCCAGCAGCCGAGGCCACGGCGGGCAGGGCCAGCAGCGCGGTGACGGCCAGCAGCGGAATGGATAGACGGCGGAAGAAGTCGGGCATGCGGTCTCCGGGACAGGGATCGTGGTCGGTCAGCGGGTGGTACGACCGCGGTCCGCGGAGTGGTTGGCGGCGGGGCGCGTCCAGGCGCGTTGGCGCTCAGCGCAGGCGCTGCGGCGGCCGGATCGTCCCCGTGAACGGGCGCCGCCCGAACGCGAACGTCAGCGCCGACGCACCACCGAGGGCCTGGTCCAGCGCCGCGTGGTAGAAGCGCTGGTCCAGGAGCCCCACGCCCAGCCCGCGTGCGCCGTTCAGCGGGGCGGCGTGGTCGGCGAACACGAGCGGCCAGCCGCGCAGGTCGGTGCGCGCCAGCCACACCTCGCGCGCAGGGGCTGCGGTGAGCTGGTCGGAGAGCGTGGTCGCCTGCGCCGGTGGGGCGATCGTGTCGCGGTCGCCGGTGAGCAGGAAGACGGGAACGTCGACGTGTGGCGCGAGCGCCGCGATGTCGATCGGCGTGATCGACACGGGGACATCGGCCGGGATCTCGGTGGCCGTCGACGGGTTGGCCAGCACCGCGGCGCGGGCGCGTGGGCCGCCCGACGGGTTCCATGCGGCGGCGAGCAGCCCGCCGAGGGAGTGGCCGTAGAGCACCAGGTCCGCTCGGTCGACGGCGCTGCCGAGCCGGTCGAGGGCGACCTCGGTGGCGTCGATCGCGCGGGCCAGGAACCGGTTCTGGTCGGTGTCGGTCAGAAATCCGGCGTCGGCGCGCTGGAACTGCGGATAGACGACGGCGTAGCCGCGCCGCCACAGGTGCTGGATCGTGGCGCCGTAGAGGACCGGGTCCAGCGCGGCGAAGCCGTGGAGGACGACGACGACCGGGGCGGGCCGTCCGTCGCGCCGGTCCGGCAGCCACCAGGTCACGCGCGTGCCCGCCGCAGGCGAGCCGGTGGCGCCCCGGGTGACGGTCGTGCTGGGGTCCGCCCCGGAGAACGCAGGCGCGGCGGGCGCGACGCCCAGCAGCATCGCTGCGCAGGCCAGCACGGCGAGCAGGATCGATCGACGGGCCGTCATCGCGCGCAACGCTATCCGGGTCAGCGCCGCTGGACGAACAGCGACTGCGCGACCGTGCCGATGCGGCCGGTGTCGTCGAACAGCGTGCCCGCCGCCAGGCCGGCGCCCGCGTCGCCGAGGTCGGTGCGGGCCGCCATCGCGATCCACTCGCCCACCGGGTCGCGCGTCAGGTGGACGGTGAGGTCGCAGTTGACGAAGACCCACTCGGTGAACGGCACGCGGAAGCTCACGCCGTTGGCGAAGTCGGCGGCGGCAACGGCCCGCTGGAGCGGCGTCGGCTCGTGACCGGGCAGGACCGGCACGCGGAGCCGGAACCACGCCGTCGCGGTGCCGCTGCCGGGCGCACCGTCGACGACGCGGATCTCCATCGCGTCCGGGAAGAACCCAGGCGGCCGGTCCGCCGCGGAATCGAGCGTCAAGCCTGGATGGTCGGCGAACGCGTCTCGTGTTGGCGGATCGGCGGGACCCGGCGACGGCGGCGTGTCCTGCGGCGCTCGGGCGAGCCGGACGGCGTGCGCGCGCATCAGGTCACGGTCGGGGCCGCGCACCACCGCGTCGACGAGCTGGAAGCGCTTGCCCGGCTTGACGACCGTGGTCTCGACACGGAGCGGGACGTCCAGCGGCACCGCACCGAGGAAGTCGTAGGCGATCCGCGAGACGGCGAAGTCGCCGTCGAGCGCCTCGATCGCGCCGGCCAGCAGCGCGGCGGGCGCGCCGCCATGTGCCTCCGCGGGGTTCCACGGGCCGCGGGCCAGGCCCGTCGCCACGTATCCGCCGCCTTCGTGCGGCGCGAAGATCGCGCCCGTCACGGGCGAGCCACCCAGGTCCACATATCGCCCTCCGCGACGCGCGCGGTGAACGCGTCTCGAGAGAACGGCCCTCTGCCATCGATGTCGAACAGTCGCAGCCCGACGTCATCACAGAGCAACTGGTGGATCGTCGCCGACGTGGTCCCGAATCGTGCTGCGTGATCTCCGTGCTCGAAGACCACGAGCGGCCGATGTGCGCGCAGCGTCCCGAGCATCCCGCGAAAGACCTGCTCCTCGGCGCCCTCGACGTCGATCTTGATGAAAGCGGGCACGAAGCCGTGCGGGAGCGCGTCGTCCAGCGCGACGACGGGCACCTCGAAGCGCTCGACCGGCGTGTCCTCCGGCGCTGCGTTGCCCAGGAAGCTGTGCCCCGGCGCGTCCACGACGCGCGTGAAGATGGCGCTCCCGCCGTGGTCGGACAGCGCGACATTGCGCACATCCACGTCGGGGAAGCGCTGCTGCAGGGCGCTCGCGAGCTCGGGAAGCGGTTCGAACGCCAGGTGAGGACCGTCTGGGAAGGCCTGCACGATGTCGTCGAGCACGGAGCCGACATTGGCGCCCACATCGATGCAGGAGCTCCCGGCAGGCAGCGCCAGCGCGATGAGCAGGCGCGTGTGCTCATCGTCGATGTAGCCGCGCCGGTCCGCCCCGCGCGCAAGCGCGCGCTGCGCCTGCCGGAGCTGCGACTCCAGGCCGAGCCGACGCGACACGCTCAGGATCACTTGCTTGGGCGCAGGCATGCGCCGAGAAGCTAGCGGGCTGCGTCAGCGCGCGGTAGACGAGCGCAGCAGCGATCTGGCCGTCTTCCCCAGAGCACCCTTCAGCACGCCTGCGTCCGTGACCATCCCGAAGTACTCCTCCGGGTCGCTCGTCGCCCCGACCGGCATGCCGTCACGAGCGCGGTAGAGCACGACGTACCGCAGCCGTGAGCCGAGCTTCTTGCGCATCTGCTGCGTGGTCTTCCGCAGGACCTTCGACGCCTGGTCGTACGTCAGCGTGCGAGACAACCCGTAGTTGTGACGCAGCCGTTGGCCGTTCGCCGTAGCGATGCCCCACTCGGTGACATCGATCTTCTTCGACGACGGCGAACCCATCCGCTTGAGCTCACGCATGTTGTCGTCGAGCCGCTGCCGCCAGTAGTCGCCGTAAGGATGGATGATCCAGCCGTCGACGTACCGGTGCAGCTTCGGCACCGCCCGGTACATGTCCTCGATCCAGCCGTCGCCCGTGTTGCCGTCGTCGGCCTGGCAGAGGAGCTTCACGCCCCGATTCGCGGAGCGGAGCGTGAGGCTCGCCTGCCGGCAGCGCTTGCCGTACTCGAAGCCGCGGCGCTGTGTGCGGTGGTGGGCGAAGCCGGTCTCGTTGCCGAACTCGATGTGCTGGACGGGCTTGCGCAGCTCGCCTCCGGGCCCGAACGCCTTGGCCCAGGTCGCAAGATTCCGGACTTCACGCTCAGTGGCGACGCGGAACGAGAAGCCGGCGAGCAGCAGGACGCGAATGCCGCGGGCGTCCCACATCTTCATCGTCTCGCGCATCTTCGAGACGGGGGTGCCGATCTCGAACTCGACGCGAGCGACCTTGGCGCCCAGTTCTGACGCTGCCGCTGCCTCGCGCGGATCAGCGCTGCCCTGCAGCGCGTACCAAGGCCCACGCTTCTTCGTCGCGGCATCGGCGTCCGGCACCGAGCCCACGGGGCCGCTGACGGTGGCGAGCGCGATGGCAATGAGGGCCGCTGTCGCCAGTGCTGCGAGCAGCAGAAGCTGAGGCCGGTGAAGTCGGTCCATGAAGTGGGTCAAGGTAGCACCGCGTACGCTCGGAACTGTGACTGGTGGTCGCGTGTACGCGCCAATCTCCCTGGTGATCGCCCTCGCGGCCCCAGGCTG
>SYBY01000126.1 GCA_005788585.1 Actinomycetota bacterium
CCGCGACGCGTCGCTGGAGGAGCTCGACGTCGACAGCCTCGACCTCGCCGAGTTCGCGCAGATCATCGACGAGGACCTCGGGGTCCGCCTCGAGGGCAAGGACATGCAGGACGTCAAGATCGTCGGCGACGTCGTCGACCTGATCACCGCGCGGCTGGCCGCATGACGGAGGTCGTCGTCACCGGGGTCGGCGCGGTCACGCCGCTGGGCGTGGGCGCCGAGACGCTGCTGCGCGCGTGGGTCGCGGGTAACGACGGGATCCGCGGCGGCGAGGCCCCGTGCGCGGACTTCGACCCGCTGGAGACGATGACCTCGAAGCAGGCGCGCCGTGCGGACCGGTTCACCCAGCTCGCGGTCGGCGCCGCCGAGGAGGCGATCGCCCAGGCGGACCTCGGCGACGTCGACGGGACGCGCATCGGCTGCATCGTCGGGACCGGGATCGGCGGGATCGAGACGATCGAGACCGCGCACACGACGCTCGGCGTGCAGGGAGCTGACCGCGTGCCGCCGCTGGCGATCCCGCTCATGATGAGCAACGCGGCGCCCGCGGCGATCGCGATGCGCCACGACGTCCGCGGCCCCGTCTTCGGTGTGGTCAGTGCGTGTGCCGCGGGGGCGCACGCGATCGGCAGCGCGGCGCGGGCCATCCGCTGCGGCGATGCCGACGTCGTCGTGACCGGCGGGGCTGAAGCGTCGCTGACCCCGCTCGCGCGGGCGGCGTTCGCGGCGCTCGACGCCACGTCGCCGACCGGCGAGTCGCGCCCGTTCGACGCGCGCCGCAACGGCTTCGTCATGGGCGAGGGCGCGGGCGTCCTGGTGCTCGAGGACCGCGAGCACGCCGAGGCCCGCGGTGCCGCGATCCTGGGGACCGTCAGCGGCTACGGCGCGACCGCCGACGCGTACCACCTGACCTCACCGCGCGCCGACGGCTCGGGGGCCGCGCAGGCTATCGAGGCCGCGCTGGCCGACGCCATGCGTGGTCCGGACGAGGTCGACTACGTCAACGCCCACGGCACGTCGACGCCGCAGAACGACCGTGCGGAGACCAACGCGATCATCACCGCCCTCGGCGAGCGCGCGGAGCAGATCCCGGTGTCGTCCACGAAGTCCGCGATCGGCCACCTGCTGGGTGCCGCGGGCGCCGTCGAGGCGATCGCGACGCTGCTCGCGCTGCGCGAGCGGGTGGCCCCGCCGACGCTCGGCTGGGAGGTCCGCGACGAGGGGATGGACCTGGACTACGTCCCCGGCGCAGCACGGCCGCTGGCCGTCACCGGCGACCGTGCTGCGGTGGGGATCTCGAACTCGTTCGGGTTCGGGGGACACAACGCCGTCCTCGTCTTGGAGTCTGCGTGACGCTTGCGCTCGTCGATCGCGCTGACGAACGGCTCGACGCCGCCCAGCGGCTGACCGCGCTCTGCGACCCGGGCACCATCCAGCGCGTCCGCGGCGCCGCGCGGTCCACGCGCATCGGCGACCGCGCGGTCGACGGCGACGGCGTGGTCGTCGGCTCGGGCCGGGTGCACGGCCGGCCGGTCGCGTGCTTCGCCGAGGACGGCGCGTTCCTCGGCGGGTCGCTCGGGGTCGCCCACGCGGACGGGGTCGTCCACGCCCTGCGCCACGCCGGCCGCGCCGGCATTCCCGTCGTCGGCTTCATCGAGTCCGCGGGCGCGCGGCTGCAGGAGGGCGTCGATGCACTCGACGGCTACGGGCGGATCTTCGCCGAGCACGTCGCGCTGTCCGGCCGCGTGCCGCAGATCAGCATCGTGTGCGGCGCGGCTGCGGGCGGAGGCTCCTACGCGCCCGCGCTCACCGACTTCGTCGTCATGACGGAGCGGGCGAGCATGTTCCTCACCGGCCCCGGCGTCGTGCGCGAGGTCATGGGCGAGGACGTCGACTTCGCCGGGCTCGGTGGTCCGCGCATCCATGGGCGGCAGTCCGGCGTCGCGCACTTCGTGGTCGAGAGCGAGGTCGATGGCGCGCTGCTGGCCCGCGAGCTCCTGAGCTACCTCCCGCCACGCGCCGGGGCGGGGCCGACGCGCACCGTCCCCGCGCCGCCGCCCACCGAGCGGCCCGACCGCACGGTCCCCGACCTGGGGCGCAAGGTCTACGACGTGCGCCGCGTCATCCGCGACCTGTCCGACGGGGACGAGCTGCTCGAGGTCCACGCCGGGTGGGCGCGCAACGTGGTCTGCGCGTTCACGCGGATCGAAGGCCACGCCGTCGGCGTGATCGCCAACCAGCCCAAGCACCTCGGCGGGGTGCTCGACGCCGACGCGTCGCAGAAGGCGTCCCGCTTCGTCCAGACGTGCGACCGCTTCGGCGTCCCGCTGGTCGTCCTCGTCGACACCCCCGGCTTCCTGCCCGGCACGCGCCAGGAGCAGGGCGGCGTGATCCGCCACGGCGCGAAGCTCGTCCACGCGTTCGCGGCGGCGACCGTCCCGAGCGTCACCGTGGTGCTGCGCAAGGCGTTCGGCGGCGCGCTCATCGCGATGAACAGCCGTGCGCTCGGCGCCGACGCGATCTTCGCCTGGCCGCAGGCGACCCTGGGCGTCATGGGCGCGCCGCAGGCCGTGGGCATCACGCATCGTCGCGAGATCGCCGCGGCTGACGATCCCACCGCCGCCCGCGCCGCGATCGCCGCCCGCTACGAGGCCGAGCAGCTGCGTGCCGACGTCGCCGCGGCGCAGGGGCACGTCGACGAGGTCATCGCCCCGTCGTCGACCCGCGCGCGGATCGCGCACGTCCTCGACAGCCACGCGGGTGCCCCGCGGGACCCCGCGATCGCGAGGAACGGGCCACTATGAGCCTCATGGAGACGACCCTGAACTGGAGTGCCCCGTTCGCCGAGCTGGTGGAGGGGCTGGAGTTCGAGACGGCGTGGCGCGCGGTCACCGAGGCGGACGTCCTGGCGTTCGCGGCGCTGACCGACGACCACCACCCGCAGCACGTCGACCCCGCGTGGGCGGCGAGCAGCGCGTTCGGCGAGCAGATCGCGCACGGGCTGCTCGTACTCAGCGCGGCCGCCGGGCTCGTGCCGTTCGACCCTGAGCGCGTGATGGCGCTGCGCCGCGTGTCCGACGCCGTCTTCAAGCGGCCGGTGCGCTTCGGCGAGGAAATCCGCGTCGTCGGGTCCCTGGTCGGGCTGCGCGCGCTCGGCGACGACACCGGCCTGGTGACGTGCCGCTGGAACGTCGTGGGGCGCGACGGCAAGGCGATCATCCGGGCCGAGGTCCAGGTCGTGTGGAGATGAGCGGCCGGCGCTTCCTCATCACCGGCGTGATCACGAGGTACTCGATCGCCTGGGAGGTCGCGCGCCAGCTGCAGGAGGCCGGCGACGAGGTCGTGCTGACGGGCTTCGGGCGCACGCGCCGGATGACCGAACGCGCAGCGCGCTCGCTGCCGATCGAGCCCGAGGTCCTGGAGCTCGACGTCAACGCGCCCAGCGACCTGGCGCGGCTCGCCGACGATCTCGCCGCGCGCTGGGAGCACCTCGACGGCGTGCTGCACGCCATCGCGTTCGCGCCGGAGGATGCGCTCGGCGGGCGGTTCCTCGACACCCCTGCCGAGAGCGCGCTCACCGCGTTTCAGACCAGTGCGTTCAGCTACAAGGCGCTGGCGGTCGCCCTGCTGCCGCTTCTGCAGCGCGCGCCGCGCGGCGCCGGGGTCGTCGGCCTGGACTTCGATGCGACCGTCGCCTGGCCGGTCTACGACTGGATGGGCGTGGCGAAGGCCGGGCTCGAAGCGGTCAACCGCTACCTCGCGCGCGACCTGGGTCCGCACGGCGTGCGGGTGAACCTCGTCAGCGCCGGCCCGATCAAGACGGCCGCCGCGGGTGGCATCCCCGGCTTCGAGGCGCTCGCCGACTCGTGGGAGGAGGCCGCGCCGCTCGGCTGGGACGTCGCCGACCCCGCGCCCGTCGCCGCCGCCGCATGCTTCCTGCTCGGCGACGGCGCCCGCGCGATCAGCGGGGAGATCCTGCACGTCGACGGCGGGTACCACGCGATGGGCGCGCCGGGCACCGCGGCCGTCGCCGCGATGAGCCACGCCTGACAGGGCGCATACCCGGTTCCTACCCCCGGCGGCAGAAGTCACCAGTTTGGGGGACCCACGACCGGACGCGCGGATACGTCCTGGACAGTGTGCTTGATCCGAGCAGTGAGGTGCCGACAACTCAGACGCCCACTCCCGTTGACCTGAGGATCTTCTGCATGCGTCTCACCATCCGCACCAAGCTGCTCGGCAGCTCGCTGGTGCTCATCGCGCTCTGTGCCGTGATCGCGGCGCTCGCCGTCGTCCGGCTCGGCGAGGTCAAGAACAACGGCAACGAGCTGTACGAGAACGGCTATCAGCCGACCGTCGCCGCCGTGTACATCTCGTCGCTGGCCAAGGACATGCAGCTCCAGGGCGCGACGTACGGCCTGCTGGCCGCCACCACCCCGCCCGCACAGCTTGAGGCGGCAGCGGACAAGGCGAAGATCCTGCCGAACATCGAGAACGATCAGAAGATGATCAAGGCGGTCACGCCGCAGCTGCAGCAGGCTCCGGCCGGCATGCAGGATTCGGTCAAGGAGATCCTCGCGTCGTCGACCGCCTACAACGAGGCGCTCGGCACGATCCTCAAGGCGCCGCCCGGCAGCCCGGAGGCCGGCCAGGCCGAGCGGGACATCAACGCCGCGCTTACACGCCTGAGCACCTCGTCCAGCGAGTTCTCCGAGGCGGGCAACGCGTTCGCCGAGGACAAGGCGAAGGACATCGACGACGTGTACACGCAGAGCCGCGCGATCGTCTTCGGCGCGCTCGGCCTCGCCGTCGTCCTCGGCCTTGCACTGGCGTTCCTGATCTCCGGCTCGATCCGCAAGGGCGTCAACGCCATCCGCGAGCGTCTCGGCTCGCTGCAGGAGCACGACACGGCGTCGCTGCGCACCGGCCTCGAGGCGATCGCCGAGGGCGACCTGACCCGCCGGGCCAACGCGGTCACCACGCCGATCGAGCGCATCTCGCGCGACGAGATCGGCGAGATCGCCGTGGCGGTCAACGAGATCACCGAGGACACGAAGCAGTCGGTCGACAGCTACAACGCCTCGCTCGACGCGCTCGGCGATCTGATCGGCCGGGTCACGCAGAGCGCCGACACGCTGTCCGCCGCGTCGGACCAGATGGCGTCGACGTCCGGTGAGGCCGGCCGTGCCGTCGAGGAGATCGCCGCGGCCGTCGGCGAGGTCGCGATGGGCGCCGAGCGTCAGGTGCAGGCCGTCGAGGGCGCCCGCGCGATGACCGACGAGATGGTCGAGGCGACCCGGTCCTCCGCCACCGCCGCAGAGGAGACCGCGCACGCCGCGGAGGCCGCCCGCGACGTCGCCCAGCAGGGCGCCGACGCCGTCGGACAGGCGACCGCCGCGATGGCCGCGGTCCGTGAGGCGTCGGGCGAGGCGACCGAGGCGATCCGCGAACTGGGCGCCAAGAGCGAGCAGATCTGCTGGATCGTCGACACGATCACGACGAACGCCGAGCAGACGAACCTGCTGGCGCTCAACGCGGCG
>SYBY01000127.1 GCA_005788585.1 Actinomycetota bacterium
AGGCGCAGCCGCAGCGACGCGGCGCCGCGCTCGTGCAGCCGCACGCCGGAGAACGCGAGCGGCATCCCCGGCGCGCGCGGGTCGGCCGCCAGCGCCATCGCCTGCAGGCCGGACGCGAGAAGCGCGGGGTGCAGGTCGTACCGGTGCGCCTCGTCGGTCTCGTCCCCGAGGCCGGCCTCGCCGTGCAGCGCGTCGCCGTCGCGCACGGCGCGCGACAGGCCGTGGAAGACCGGGCCGAGCTCGTAGCCGGCCTCCGACAGCCGGGCGTAGGCGCTCGCGGGGTCGAGCTCCTCGCCGTCGGCGGGCCATGCGGCGAGGGCGGGCGCCGCCGGACCGGTGTCGGCGGTCAGCGTGCCGGCGGCGTGCTCGGTCAGGACGGCGTCACCGTCGTCGGCCCGTTCGGGGCGCGAGGACACCTTCACCTCGTGGCGGCCCTGCGCGTCGGCCGGCAGGACGACGACCTGCAGCGCGACCGGCTTGCCCTCTTCGAGGACCAGCGGGGCGGTGACCGTGAGCTCCTCCACGACCGGCGTGTCGGTCTCGATCGCGGCGTGCAGCACGAGGTCGAGGAACAGGGTGGCGGGCACGACGACGTCGCCCAGCACCGCGTGATCGGCGAGCCACTCGTGCTCGGCGAGCGACAGCCGCCCCGTCCACAGCGCCCCGCCGCCCGGCAGCGGCGTCGTCGCGCGCAGCAGCGGATGCCCGGCGGGCAGGACGCCCAGCGCCTCGGCGTCCTGTTCGCCGCTGCCCGGCTCGAGCCAGAAGCGGCGGTGCTGGAAGGCGTACGTGGGCAGCGGGGCCCGCGGCGGCGCGCTGCCGAAGAGGGCCGTCCAGTCCACGCGCAGCCCGGCGACATGCGCGTCGGCCAGCGAGGCGATGAACCGCTCGAGCCCGCCGTCGTCGCGTCGCAGCGAGGTGATGGAGGTGATGTCGGGCGTGGGCTCGAGGATCTCCTGCAGCGGGGCCGCGAGCACCGGGTGCGGGCCGATCTCGATGAGCGCGTCGATGCCGTCGGCGATCAGCGCGGAGGCCGCCGGCTGGAACAGGACGGTCTGGCGGAGGTTCCGGTACCAGTGCTCGGCGTCCATCGTCTCGGTGGCGATGCGCTCGCCCGTGACGGTCGAGTACAGCGGGATGCTGCTCGGCATCGGCGCGACACCCGCGAGGCCCTCCAGCATCAGCTCGCGGACGGCCTCGACCGGCGGCGAGTGGCCCGGCACGGTCGAGAGGATGCGGCGCACGCGGATGCCGTCGGCCTCGCAGCCGGCGGCGAACGTGTCGAGGAGCTCGGGGTCGCCGGAGATCACGAGCGAGCGGGGACCGTTGACGGCCGCGATCGTGACGCGGTCGCCGAGGTCCGCCGCGCGCTCCTCCAGCTGCTCGACCGACAGGGCGACGGCGAGCATGCCGCCGACCCCGGCGATGGTGGCGAGCGCCTGGCTGCGCACCGCGACGATGCGGGCGGCGTCCTCCAGGGTCAGCGCGCCGATGATGTGCGCCGCGGCGATCTCGCCCTGCGAGTGGCCGACCACGGCCGAGGGCTCGATCCCGTAGGAGCGCCACAGCGCCGCGAGCGACACCATGATCGCGAAGAGCACGGGCTGGACGACCTCGATGAGGTCGATGGACGGCGCGCCGTCCTCGCCGCGCAGCACGGCTTCCAGCGACCAGTCGACGTGCGGCGCGAGCGCCTCCTGACACGCGCGCATCCGCTCGGCGAACACCGGCGAGCTGTCGAGCAGCTCGACGGCCATGCCCTCCCACTGGCCGCCCTGGCCGGGGAACACGAACGCCGCGCGCCGCTCGCCGCGCGCGAGGCCCGTCGCGACCGTCTCGACAAACTCCCCGCGGGCGAACGCCGACAGGCGGTCGGCGAGCTCGTCGAGGCCGCCGGCGACCGCCACCGCGCGGTGCGGGAGCTGCGCGCGGTGCAGCGCGAGCGTGGCCGCGACCGCCGCCGGATCGAGGTCGTCGCGGCCCTCCAGGAACTCGGCCAGCCGCGTCGCCTGCGCCGCGAGCGCGTCCTCGCTCGACGCCGAGATCGCGTAGGGCAGGACGCGCGAGGGGATCTCAGGTGCGACCGGCGCCGCCTCTTCGGGCGGCGCCTCCTCGATGACGACGTGCGCGTTCGTGCCGGACATGCCGAACGACGAGACGCCCGCGCGCCGCGTCCGCTCGCCGGCCTGCCAGGGCACCGGCTCGGTCAGCAGCTCGACGGCGCCCTCGTCCCACGAGATGTGCGGCGAGGGCTCCTCGGCGTACAGCGTCTGCGGGAGCAGCTCGTGCCGCAGCGCCTGCACCATCTTGATGACGCCGCCCACGCCGGCCGCGGCCTGCGAGTGGCCGATGTTCGACTTCAGCGAGCCGAGCTTCAGCGGTCCCGCGGCGCGGTCCTGCCCGTACGTCGCCAGCAGCGCGCCGGCCTCCATCGGGTCGCCGAGTGTGGTGCCGGTGCCGTGCGCCTCGACGGCGTCGACGTCGCTCGGCTCCAGGCCGGCGTTGTCGAGCGCCGCGCGGATCACGCGCTCCTGCGACGGGCCGGACGGCGCCGCGAAGCCGTTCGACGCGCCGTCCTGGTTGACGGCGCTGCCCCGCACGACCGCGAGGACCTGATGCCCGCGCTCGCGCGCGACGGACAGGCGCTCCATCACGAGGATGCCGACGCCGTCGGAGAAACCGGTCCCGTTCGCGCCGGCACCGAAGGCACGGCAGCGCCCGTCGGGAGACAGGCCGCGCTGGCGCGACATCTCCACGAACGAATCGGACGTGGCCAGCACGGTGACGCCGCCGGTGAGCACGAGGTCGCACTCGCCCGCGCGCAGCGCCTGCGCGGCGAGGTGCAGGGCGACCAGCGACGACGAGCACGCGGTGTCGACCGAGACCGCCGGCCCTTCGAGCCCGAGCTGGTAGGAGATCCGGCCGGGGGTGGCGCTCGCGAGGCCGCCCAGCAGGCGGAAGCCCTCGAGATCGGGGGCGTCGCTGCCCGAGCCGTAGTCGGAGTCGAACACGCCCGCGAACACCCCGGTGCTGCTGCCGCGCAGGCTCAGCGGGTCGATGCCCGCATCCTCCAGGGCCTCCCACGCGCACTCCAGGAACACCCGCTGCTGCGGATCGGTCGCGAGCGCCTCGCGCGGCGAGATGCCGAAGTGGTCGGCGTCGAAGCCTGCGGCGTCGCGGAGGAATCCGCCGCGCCGCACGTAGGTCGTCCCGATGTGGTCGGGGTCCGGGTCGAACAGCCGCTCGACGCCCCACCCGCGATCGTCGGGGAACTCGCCGATGGCGTCGCGCCCGGACACCACGACGTCCCACAGGTCCTCGGGCGACGCGATGCCGCCGGGGTAGCGGCAGGCCATCCCGACGATCGCGATGGGCTCGTCGGTCGTGGTCTGCGTCGCGCGCCGGGCCGGGGTGGCCTTGGCCGCGGTCCCGTCCGCACCGACGATCCCGACCAGCAGCGTCGCGACCGCCGCCGGCGTCGGATGGTCGAAGACGAGCGTCGCGGGCAGCCGCTGCCCCGCGGCCCGGGAGATGCGGTTGCGCAGCTCCACCGCCGAGAGCGAGTCGATCCCCGCCTCCTTGAACGTCCGCTGCGCGTCGATCTGTGCCGGGGAGCTGTGCCCCAACACGGCGGCGAGGTGCTCGCGGACGAGGTCGAGCGCCAGCCCCTCGCGGTCGCGTTCCGGTGCGGCCGCGAGCTTCGCCGCGAACGCGCTCCCGCCGGCCGCCGCCGAGCGCGAGGGCGTGCTGAACAGCCCGCGCAGGATCGGGGCCAGGACTCCCGCGCGCGCCTGCGCGCGAAGGCCCGGCCGGTCGAAGAGCGTCGGCAGCAGCAGCGGCCGGCCGAGCGCGCGCGCCTCGTCGATGAGCTCGAGGCCGTCCTCGTCGGGGATCGGCACGAGGCCGGCCGGGCCCTGCAGCACGCCGTCGTCGCCGGCCAGGTGGCCGCTCATGCCCGTCGCGGTCTCCCAGACGCCGAACGCCATCGCGCTGCCCGGCAGCCCCTCGGCCCGGCGGCGCTGGGCGAGCCCGTCGAGCACGGCGTTCGCCGCGGCGTAGTTGGCCTGGCCCGGCAGCCCGAGCGTCGCGGCGACCGACGAGTAGAGGATGAACTCCGCGAGATCGCAGTCGCGCGTGAGCTCGTCGAGGTGGATGGCCGCGTCGACCTTCGGGGCCAGCACGCGGTGCAGCTGCTCGGCGTCGAGCGACGAGATGA
The DNA here is from genome assembly GCA_005788585.1 of Actinomycetota bacterium. The sequence goes on from SYBY01000127.1 coordinate 4,217, forward strand.
CGCCGTCGTCGAGCACGCCCGCGGTGTGGACGACCGCGGTCAGCGCGGGGATCTGCTCGAGCAGCTGCGCGAGCTGCGCGCGGTCGCTGACGTCGCAGGCCGCGACGGTCGCCTCGGCGCCGAGTTCGGCGAGCGCCGCGACGAGCTCGTCCGCGCCCTCGGCGGCCGGCCCGCGACGGCTGACGAGCAGCAGGCGGCGCGCACCCTGCTCGGCGAGGTGCCGTGCGAGCATCGCGCCGAGGCCGCCGGTGCCGCCGGTGATGAGCACCGTGCCGTCGGGGTCGAGCGCCCGCGGCACGCGCAGGACGACCTTGCCGGTGTGCCGTCCCTCCTGCAGGTAGGCGAAGGCGCTCGCGGCGTCGCGGACGTCGCGCGTGGCGATCGGCAGGTGGTGCAGCGCGCCCTGCTCGAAGAGGGCGACGATCTCGGCGAGCATCTCGCCGGTGCGCTCTGGCCCGGGGTCGGTGATGAGGTCGACGGGCTGGTAGCGCACCCCGGGCCGCTCGGCGGCGACCTGCTCGGGGTCGCGGATGTCCGTCTTGCCCATCTCGATGAACCGGCCGCCGCGCGGCAGCAGGTCCAGTGACGCATCGACGATCTCGCCGGCGAGCGACCCGAGCACGACGTCGACGCCGCGGCCCTCGGTCGTCTCGAGGAACGCCTCGCGGAACTCCGTCGTGCGCGAGGTCGCGATGTGCGACGGCTCGATCCCGAGCCCCTGGACGGTCTCCCACTTGCTCGGGTGCGCGGTGCCGAAGACCTCGGCGCCGAGGTGTGCGGCGATCTGGCGTGCGGCCATGCCGACGCCGCCGGCCGCGCCGTGCAGCAGCACCGACTCACCCGCCTGCAGGTCCGCGAGATCGACGAGCGAGTACCAGGCGGTGAGGAAGACGACCGGGACCGACGCCGCCTCCTCGAAGGTCCAGCCGTCCGGGACCGCGACGATCAGGCGGCGGTCGACGACCGCTTCGGGACCGTAGGCGTCGCGGATGAGGCCCATGACGCGGTCGCCTGGTGCGAGATCCGTGACGTCCTCTGCGGTCTCCAGCACCACGCCCGAGCCCTCGAGCCCGATCGTGGTGTCCGGCACGAGGCCCATCGAGACGACCACGTCCTTGAAGTTCAGGCCCGTGGCGCGCACCGCGATGCGGACCTCGCCCGGCTCGAGCGGGCGGCCGGCGTCGGGCCGCGGCGCGAACGCGACGCCGTCGTCACCGTCGAGCGTCAGGTGCCAGGTGGGATCATCGACGCGCGGGACCGTCGCGGAGTCTGCCGTGGCGCGCGCCAGTCGCGGGGCGTGCAGCGCGCCCTGCCGGACGGCGAGGACGGGCTCGTCGGCGGTCAGCGCGTCCAGCAGCGCGGCGGCGGGCGGCTCGCTGCCGTCGAGGTCCAGCAGCGTGAAGCGATCGGGGTGCTCGGTGTGCGCGCTGCGCAGCAGGCCCAGCAGCGCCGACTGCGCGAGGTCCGGCCGCTCGCCGGTGGCGCCGCGCGTGATGACGACGAGCCGCGCGGCGGCGAGCGGCTCGGACGCCAGCCAGGACTGCAGCAGCTCGAGCGTCCGCTCCGTCAGCGCGTGGACGGCGGCGATGGCGTCGCCGTCGGCCTCGCCCGCCGGGACGAGCACGACGTCGGGCGCGTCCGCGCCGCCGGCGATGGCGGCCTCCAGCGCCTCGAGGCTGTCGAACCGCTCCTGCGCGAGCGGGTCGTCGGTGCCGATGCCGGCGACGCGCGGCTCGGCGCCCCCGGTCGGTGTGAGCTCCTCCCATCGCACCTCGTAGAGCTCGTCCGCGCCCGCGGGCCCGCCCGCGCGCAACGCACGGCGGTCGAGCGGGCGCATCTGGAAGGCGTCGACGGTGAGCACCGGCGCCCCGTCGGCGTCGACGACGGCGATCTCCGTCTCGCCCCCGCGCAGCGTCAGCACCGCCCGCGCGGCGGTGGCGTGCGGACCGTGCAGCTGCACGCCGGTGAAGGAGAACGGGATCGGCATGGCATCGCCGTTGCCGGCGTCGAGGTCGCGCAGGACGGCGGCCTGCAGCACGGCGTCGAACAGCGACGGGTGCAGCCCGAAGCCGGACGCCTGCTGCTCCTGGTCCTCGGCGAGCGCCGCCTCGACGTAGACCTCGTCGCCCGCGCGGCGCACCGACGCGAGCCGCTGGAAGGCGGGGCCGTACTCGTACCCGGCGTCGGCGAACCGGTCGTACAGGCCGTCGTCGGAGAGGGCCTGCGCGTCGGCCGGCGGCTCGGTCATCGCCGGCGTCCGCGGCTGCGCGGCGGTCAGCGTCGCGCTGACGTGGTGCGTCCACGGTGCGTCGGCAGTCTGCGAGTGGATCGTCAGCGCGCGCGCCCCGTCGGCGTCGGCGGGCGTGACGGTCACCTGCAGCGCCGCGGCGCGCGTGTCGTCGAGCAGCAGCGGCGCGTGGAGCGTCAGGTCCTCGATGCGCGGGGTGTCGGTCTGCACGGCGGCGTGCAGCGCGAGGTCGAGGAACGCGGCGCCGGGCAGCAACGGAGCGCCGACGGCGGCGTGGTCGGCCAGCCACGGGTGGCGCTCGAGCGAGAGGCGGCCGGTGTACAGCGCGCCGCCGTCGGGCAGCGTGATGGCGGCGTCGAGCAGCGGATGGTGCGCCGAGTCCTGGCCGATCGCGGCGGGGTCGCTGCCCGCGCCGATCGGAGGCGCGTTCCAGAAGCGCTCGCGCTGGAAGGCGTAGGTGGGCAGCGGCGTGCGCGGCGGCGCCCCGCCGAAGAGGGCCGTCCAGTCGATCGGGAGGCCCGCGACGTGCGCGTCGGCCAGCGAGGCGATCATGCGCTCGAGCCCACCGTCCTCGCGGCGCAGGCTGCTGATGAGCGTGATCGCGTCGGGATCATGCCCGGCGGTCTCGATCGTGTCCTGCACGTGCGTGGTCAGGACCGGATGCGGGCCGATCTCGATGAGCGCGTCGATGCCCTCGCCGACGAGCTGCTGCACCGCGGGCTGGAACTGCACGGTCTGGCGCAGGTTGCGGTACCAGTGCTCGGCGTCCATCGTCTCGGTCGCGATCCGCTCGGCCGTGACCGTGGAGAAGAGCGGGATGGTGCTGGGCTGCGGCTGGATGCCCGCGAGCCCTTCGAGCATCTGGTCGCGGACCGCCTCGACGTACGGCGAGTGGCCCGGGACGGTGGAGAGGATCCGGCGGACCTGGACATCGTCGGCCTCGAGGCTCGCGGCGAACTCCTCGAGGACGTCGGGCTCGCCGGAGACGACCATCGAACGGGGGCCGTTCAGCGCGGCGATCGTGATCCGCCCGCCGAGATCGGCGGTGCGCTGCTCGAACTGCTCCCGCGAGAGCGCGACGGCGAGCATGCCCCCGACCCCGGCGATCGTTGCCAGCGCCTGGCTGCGGACCGCGACGATCCGCGCGGCGTCCTCCAGGGTCAGCGCACCGATGATGTGCGCGGCGGCGATCTCGCCCTGGGAGTGGCCGACCACGGCCGAGGGCTCGATCCCGAACGACCGCCACACCTCCGCGAGCGAGACCATGATCGCGAACAGCACCGGCTGGACGACCTCGATGAGGTCGATCGACGGAGCGCCGTCCTCGCCGCGCAGCACCGCTTCCAGCGACCAGTCCACGTACGGGGCGAGCGCCTCCTGACACGCGCGCATCCGCTCGGCGAACACCGGCGAGCTGTCGAGCAGCTCGACGGCCATGCCCTCCCACTGGCCGCCCTGGCCGGGGAACACGAACGCCGCGCGGCGCTCACCGCGCGCGACGCCCTGCGTGATCGCGTCGGCGAACTCGCCGCGCGCGAACGCCGACAGGTGCTCGGAGAGCTCGGCCAGATCACCGGCGAGCGCAACGGCCCGGTGCGGCAGCTGCGCGCGCCGCAGCGCCAGCGACGCCGCCACGTCGGCCGGCTCCAGCTCAGGGCGCGCCGCCACGAACTCGGCCAGCCGCGCCGCCTGCCCGGCGAGGCCCGCCTCGCTGGACGCCGAGACCAGGAAGGGCAGGACGCGCGATGGGACCTTGAGCGCCCGCTCGGGTTCAGGCGCGGGGGCCTGCTCGAGGATGACGTGGGCGTTCGTGCCTGAGATGCCGAACGAGGAGACGCCCGCACGGCGCGGCCGGTCGTCGACGGGCCAGTCGATCGGCTCGGTGAGCAGCTCGACCGCGCCGCTGTCCCAGTCGACGTGCGGTGTCGGCTCATCGACCCACAGGGTCTTCGGCAGCCGTGCGTGACGCAGCGCCTGCACCATCTTGATGACACCGCCGATGCCGGCCGCGGCCTGCGAGTGGCCGAGGTTCGACTTCAGCGAGCCGAGCCGCAGCGGCACCTCGCGGTCCTGGCCGTACGTGTTCAGCAGCGCAGTGGCTTCGATGGGGTCGCCGAGCGCGGTGCCGGTGCCGTGGGCCTCGACCGCGTCGACGTCGGCGGGCTCGAGCCCGGCGTTCGCCAGCGCCGTGCGGATCACGCGCTCCTGCGAGCGCCCGTTCGGGGCGCTCAGGCCGTTCGACGCGCCGTCCTGGTTGACCGCGCTGCCCCGGATGACGGCGAGCACCTCGTGCCCGCGCTCGAGCGCGGCGGACAGGGGCTCCAGCACGATCACGCCGGCGCCCTCGCTCCACCCCGTGCCGTTCGCGCCGGCCCCGAACGCCTTGCAGCGCGCGTCGGGCGCCAGGCCGCGCTGGCGCGAGATCTCGATGAAGATGCCCGGCTGCGACATCACCGTCGCGCCGCCCGCCAGCGCCAGCTCGCACTCGCCCGCGCGCAGCGCCTGGCAGGCGAGATGCAGCGCGACGAGCGAGGCCGAGCATGCGGTGTCGATCGACACGGCCGGCCCCTCGAGCCCAAGGACGTAGGCGACGCGGCCCGAGGCCACGCTCGTCTCGGTCCCCGTCAGCGCGTAGCCCGCCGACCGCTCGTCGGGCAGGTGCATGAGCGGGCCGTACAGCGCGCTCATCATCCCCGTGAACACGCCCGTGCTGCTGCCGCGCAGGCTCAGCGGATCGATGCCCGCGCTCTCCAGCGCCTCCCAGGAGCACTCGAGCATCAGGCGCTGCTGCGGGTCCATCGCCAGCGCCTCGCGCGGCGAGATCCCGAACACCTCGGGGTCGAAGTCGCCCGCGTCGTAGAGGAAGTAGCCCTGGTCGACGTAGCTTGCGTCCAGCCGCTCGCCGTCGCGATCGATGAGCCGCTCGAGGTCCCAGCCGCGGTCGGTCGGGAAGTCCCCGATCGGATTGCCCCCGGACGCGACGAGCTCCCACAGATCGTCGGGCGAGTCGACGCCGCCCGGGTACCGGCAGGCCATGCCGACGATCGCGATCGGCTCATCCACCCGCACGGTGCGAGGGCTCCACTCGGCGGCAGCGCCCTGGCCGGTCAGCTCGGCGAGCACCCGCTCGGCGAGCGCCGCCGGCGTCGGGTTGTCGAACACCACCGTCGCCGGGAGCCGCAGACCGGTCCAGTCGTTGACCCGGTTGCGCAGCTCGACCAGGCCGGGGGAGTCGAACCCCAGCTCCTTGAAGGTCCGCCCCACGTCGATGTCGCTCGCCGCGCCGTGGCCGAGCTGGACGGCGATCTGTCCGGTCACCGCGTCGAAGACCGCGCGCCGGGCCTCGGCGTCACCCATCGCGCGGATCCGCGCCGCGAACGTCTCGTCGTCCTCCGGCCCGCTCTCCGCGGAGACCGGGAGGTCCACCTGCGCGCCCTCGGGGATCTCCCGGGTCCAGTCGACCGACCCGCCGCGCACCCACAGCTCGGCGAGGGCGCTCGCGAAGCGCTCCGGTCCGCCCTGGCCGCGTCGCAGCGTCGCCACCGCCGCGACCTGACCCGGCCCGCCCAGGACCTCCTCGGCCACGCCCTCGATCGGGACCGTGAGCACGGGATGCGGCCCGACCTCGATGAACGTCCGGTGCCCGTCCTGCAGCAGCCGCTGCACCGCGGGCGCGAACTGCACGGTCTCGCGCTCGCCGCGGTACCAGTGCGCGGCGTCCATCGGCTCGTCGGCCGTCGTGGGGTACAGCGGCACCTGCGCCGGCTGCGGCGCCACCTCGCCCAGGTCGTCGAGCAGCCGCTCACGGATCGCCTCGATCTGCGGGCCATGCGCGGCGTAGTCGATCGCCACCCGCCTCGCACGCACGCCGTCGGCCTCGCACGCGGCCAGCAGCTGGTCGACCGCCTCCAGGTCGCCCGAGACCACGAGGTCCGCCGGCCCGTTGACCGCCGCGAGCACAAGCCGCCCCTCGAACGCGGCGATCCGCTGCTCGAGCGCCTCCGCCCCCAGCGACACGGCGACCATCCCGCCCTGCCCGGAGATGGACGCGAGCGCCCGGGCCCGGACCGCCACCACCCGGGCCGCGTCCTCCAGGGAGAGGACGCCGGCGACGTGCGCTGCGGCGATCTCCCCCTGGGAATGCCCGACGACCGCCGCCGGCTCGACGCCACGCGAACGCCAGAGCGCGGCGAGCGAGACCATGACGGCAAACAGCGCGGGCTGGACGACGTCGACGCGCTCGAGCGCAGGCGCGCTCGGGCTGCCGCGCAGCACGTCCTCCACCACCCAGTCGACGTGCGGCGCGAGCGCGGCCCCGCACGCGCGCAGGTGCTCGGCGAAGACCGGGGACGCGTCGAGCAGCTCGACGGCCATGCCCTGCCACTGACCGCCCTGGCCGGAGAAGACGAACACGGGCCGGTCCGGACGCAGATCCGGGTCGGCGACGCCCTGGATGACATGCGCGCTCGGCGTGCCGACGGTGAGGTCGCGCAGCGCCGCGTCGCGGTCGTCGCCGAGGATCACGGCACGGTGCTGCAGCGCAGTCCGCCCGGTCGCCAGCGTCCACGCGACGTCAGCTGCGGCCGCGCCCCCCGTGGCGTGCACGAGGCGCTGGGCGTACTCGCGCAGCGCGGCGGCCCCGGTGCTGCTGAGCACCCAGGGGGCCGGCGCGCGTCCGACCGTCATCACGCACCACCCTGCCTAGAGACGGGTGAGTACCGGCCGCGACAACAGCGCGGCAACCACAGCACCGTGAGCCCGACACCGGATGGCATGAACGCGCAACGATACACCCGCTTTGACCCCGAGTGGTGGCCGGTTCCCCCGCATCTGCGACCCACGTCACAGAGCAGTCTGGAGGGGCACCACGACCGCCGTGCAGACGGTGCCGCGCTCGACGGTCCAGCGGCCGGCGAACGTGCGCAACGGCGTGCTGTCAACCCGTAGGACCGCCCGGAACGTGCGGGCGTCCGCGTCGACTGAGACCTCGGCGTCGTCGAACCCCAGCCACCGTCTGGTCAGCGGGAACCAGGCCTTGTAGACCGCCTCCTTGGCGCTGAACAGCAGGCGCCCCGGATCGACGCCGAGGTCGCGGTGCAGGAGCGCGCGCTCACGGCCGTGCACGACGTCCTCGAGCACGCCCGCAGGGAGCGGCAGGTCCGGTTCGGCGTCGATGCCGATGCCGAGCGCACGCGTCGAGCGCGCCACCGCACACGCGCGGAACCCGTCGCAGTGCGTGATGCTGCCGACGATCCCCTCCGGCCACAGCGGCTCACCGTGCGCCCCGCTGCCGATCGCGGCGGCGGGCACGCCGAGCCGCCCGAGTGCCTCGCGCGCGAGACCCCGGCCGGTCACGAACTCCCGGCGACGCTTCTCCACCGCGCGGTCGATCACCTCGCGCTCGTCGGCGAACAACGCGACGTCGAGCAGGTCGCCCGTCGTCTCGGCGGTCACGACGAATGAGGGGACAAGACGTTCGAGCACGCGACTCCGGGACGGCGCGGACCCTCGTCTATCATCGGCCCGAGGATGGGCACCAGCAGCCGGCGGGCGACCATAGCAGTGCTTCTCGCCTGCATCTGCGGGCTCGCAGCGTGCGGCGGGTCGGACGAGCCGCCGCGCGAGGAGGCCTCCGCGCCGCTGCTTCGCTACCAGCCCGAACTGCGCCTCGATCCGGATCGCTCGCCGCGCGCCCGCGAGGGGACCCTGCGGGTCTCGCGGATCAGCTACCGGTCCGTCGACGGCGACCGGGTCGCAGCCCTGCTCGCCGTGCCGACCCACGCCAGGCCACTCGGCTGCGTCATCGTCCAGGGCGGGCTGAACGCCCCGAAGGAGGCGACGGCAGACCTGCGCCAGGCCCTTGCGGTCGCGCGTCTGGCGACCTTCACGGTCGATCCCCGCAACGTCGGCGAGCGCGGCAGCCCGGAGGAACTCGCCGCGGCGATCTCGTCGCCGGAAGGCCTCCGCGCCCTCCTCGTCGCCACGGTCGTCGAGCTGCGTCTCGGCGTCGACTACCTCACCCGCCGGCGCATCTGCCGCGACAACATCGCGTTCATGGGCAGTGCGTTCGGCTCCATGGCAGGCGCGATCCTGACCGCGCAGGATCGACGGATCAAAGGCGCGCTGCTGAGCTCGGTCGGCGCGACGTTCGAGCAGGCGCTCATCGCCCGCCCCCTGGCCGCCGAGCGCGGGGTTCCCAACCTTCCGAACTACGTCCCCACGGCCACCGCCGACCCCGCGGCGCTCGACCACGCCGTCGAGGTCCTCTCCCCGTACGACCCCAAGCGATGGATCGGCAGGATCGCGCCCCGCCCGGTCATGCTGATGAACGGCCGCTTCGACCCGACCGTCCTTCCGGGCGACGCCATGGAGCTGGTCGGGGCGGCCCGCAGGCCGAAGACGCTGCTGTACTACGACGGCGGTCCCGACCCGTTCGCCGAGGGTCCCGCGCGTGACCTGAACCTCCTGCGCGCGGGGCGGTTCCTCGTGCAGACGATGGACCTGCCGTTCCCGACGTCCTGATCTACTTCCGGCAGACGGCGACCCAGTCGGCCGGCTTGCCGTACTGCAGGCCGGGCAGCAGGCGCAGCACCTTCAGATTCGTGGTCCGGTGCACGCGATAGACGGTCCGCTCGTCACCTGACTGCGGCACGTCGGGCTCCACGGCGTCGGCCGGGACGCGCTTCAGGCGCCGCTTCAGGGACACCGGGATGACGGCCTTCGCCAGGGTCGCGGGGCGCCGGTCGATGTCCAGCGGGTCGGGGTAGTGCCACTGGAAGTACATCCGGACGTCGGAGAAGTACGGCGCCAGCGCCTCGTCGAACTCGCGACGGGTCCACTCGCGCAGATGGTGCGGGTTGCCGCTGAAGCCGCCGGGGAAGAAGTCGGCGTTCGGTGACGAGATGAGCGCGACGTCGGCCTGGCGCATGTTCTTCAGCAACTGGGGGACGTCCTTGACGTGCTCGATCCCCTCGAAGCACACGGCGACGTCGAAGCCGCTGAGATCCATCGGCTCGTCGACCGCGCCGACGGCGAACTCCGGCCCGGGGTAGTGCTCCTTCGCGGCGTCGACGGCGTCCTGCGCGATGTCGACGCCCTCCACGCGCGTCGCGCCCGCGGCCAGCAGGAGGTTCGACCCGTACCCGTTGCCGCAGCAGAGGTCGACCACGGACCGGCCGGCGACGTAGTGCGCGGCGAACAGGTACCGCCCGAGGTGGTCGCGGTAGCCGCCCGACGTCACCGCGGCGGGCTTGATGCGCTCCCCGATCCCGTCGGTCAGGTTGTCCTCGAACTGCGGTTGCGGCTTCGGGTGGTGCATGCGGTCAGTCCTCCGGGCTCGGGGCGCTCGCGGCCTGCGAGGTCAGCGCCTCGGTCACCAGCGGCGATGGATACCACGCGTTCTCGACGCTCTCGGGGCGCGCGAGGACGATCGATTCGTAGGTCCTCGCGATCGCCGCTCGCAGCGCGCTCAGATCGCGGTAGTCCGCGGGGTCGAGCGGCTCCAGCATGCGCAGGTGCATGCGGGTGCCGTGGCGCTCGGCGATGACCGGAAGCACCTTGACCTTCGTGCGGAAGGCCAGCGACGCCGGCACGCTCGTCAGCGCGACGGAGCGCCCGAGGAACGGGGTCGCCGCCGAGCCGGGCACGTCGAAGGCGACCCCGACCGACAGCCCCTGCTCGACCAGCTCGATGAGCCGATCGGGCTCGACGGTGTTCGGGATCAGGCGCTCGGCGCCGAGCATGCGAGCCCCGTACTCCCTGATGCGGAAGGTGTCGGTCCGGCCCACGAGATTCGGCGGCAGCGGCTCCCACATGTGGGCGCTCCCGACCAGGCGGAAGTCCTCGTACCCGCGTAGGCCCAGGATGCCCGGGACGGCCCAGGACGCGCCGATGTGGGCGAGCACGACGACGCTGCCGCGCCCGCCCTCGCGCGCCTCGTCCCAGCGGTGGGCATCGATGATCCGCGCGCGCCGCAGCAGCCACGGGCGCCAGAACAGCTCACGCATCACCGAGCGCTCACGCAGGTGGCGCCGGGTGACGGCGCGCGTCTCCCCCGCCCGCGGCGTGAACTGCAGCAGGTCACTGACGAGGCGCTCCGCGTCGGCCTCCTCGAGGGGGTTGCGCAGCCGCCGCAGCGGCGGCTCGATCGCCCCGACGAGGGCGAGTGCGAGCGGCGCCGGAAGGATCCGGTGCGTGCGCGGGGACGTGTAGATCCGCAGCACGAGATCCTTCGCGCCGGCCATCCGACGCCTCAGGCCGCGTGGAGTCGCAGGTCGCCGATGAGCTCCTGCGCGGCGTCGAGTGCCTCGCGCATGCAGTCGTCCATGTCGATGTACACGTAGTTGGCCAGGCGCCCGGCGAAGTACGTGCGCTCGGGACCGATCTGCTCGCGCAGGAGGTTCTGGTAGCGCGTGTTCAGCTCCCGGTTCTCAGGCAGCTCGATGGGGTAGTAGCGCGACGGCGCACCGGTGAACTCGAAGCCGAGCACGGTGCCCTCGCACTGCTGGCCGGACGCGTGCTTGGTCTCGTGGATGCGGATGAACGGGTACTCCGCGCCCGGGTAGTTGACGACCATCGCGCCCTGGGCGTACTCCATGTGCGGGATGTGCACCGAGCGCACGTCGATGCCGCGCCAGTCCAGGCGACCGAAGCGCTCGCCGGCGAAGACGTCGAGCGGGCAGGTGAGCACGACGACGTCGGCGCGCTCCTGCGCGAGCAGCGCCTCGAGGCTGTCGGCGTCGACGTCGACGCCCGTGCGCAGTTCGATGAGCTCGGGCGCCAGCAGGCCGTCGATGAGGTCCGTGTAGCCGTTCGGCCCGGACGGGAAGCCCTGGAACGGATCCGGGAACAGGTACGGGTCGTTGTCCCAGCGCACCGACACGCGCCGCGGCGCCCACTGCGCCGAGAGCTCGCTCGCGGGCCGGCCCCACTGCTTCTCGGTGTACGGCTTGATGTAGCGGGCGTAGAGGATCGGGCCCATGAGCTCCAGGCACCACTCCTCGAAGTTCGCCGCCTGCGCGCGCGCCTCCGCGTCGACGTCCTTGCGCTCGGCGAGCTCGCGGTGGATGTCCTCGCTACGCGACTGCGCGTCGATGTCCGAAACCAGGATCGGCCAGTTGAGGATCTTCCCCTCGACGACGATGTCGACGCGGTGGCGGTAGTCGCGGAACGGCGTCATCGAGGTCGCGAGGTTCCAGACCTCCTCGTCCTCGGTGTGGAAGATGTGCGAGCCGTGCGGCTCGTACAGCACGCCGCCCATGTGCTCGGAGCGGATGAGCCCGCCGGGCACCTCCGCGCGCTCGAACAGGACGGAGGGAATCCCGTTCTGTGACAGGCGCCACGCAACGGTGCATCCGGTCAGCCCAGCCCCAACAATCGCCACGCGCGGCGCCTGTGATGTCATGCGCCGGAGGTCTATCATGGCTCGCATGGATTGTCGGTGGGGATGCCGCTCGGCAGCCGCCACCTGGGCGCGGTTGGTGTTGTCGATCCTGGCCGTCTCGCTCGCCGTCGCGGGGTGCGGCGGCGCCGGTGAGGACCCCGCCGACGAGGTACGCGCCGACAAGCTCGTCAACATCCGCTCCGTCGAGTTCCCGACGACGGTCGACGACACCAAGGTCACCGGCCTCATGGCCGTCCCGCGCGGCGTCGCATCGCGTGGCTGCGTGATCTGGCAGTTCGGCTTCCGCTCGACGAAGGAGAACGCCGACTACGCGTGGCAGGGACTTGCCGCGCTCGGCCTGACGACGTTCTCGATCGACATGCGCAGCCACGGCGCGCGCGCCGCTGACGCCGGCGAGTACCAGCAGGTGCTCGACGACCCGAAGGCCTTCGACGCCATGGTCCGCGGCACGGTCGGCGACCTCAAGAGCGCCGCCGACTTCCTCGAGAAGCGCCCGGAGTGCGACGGGCACATCGCGTTCGCAGGCGTGAGCCTCGGGGGCGCGATCGGCACGATCTTCGCCGCCGAGGACAAGCGGATCGAGGCCGTCGTGCTGGTCGTGACCCCCGGCAACTGGCGCCAGGCCATCACCTCGCCCGAGTCGCCGATGCTGCGCGGGATCATCGACGACCCGGACGCCCTGGCCGACGTGATGGCGACCTACGAACCGCTCGACCCGGACCGATTCATCGGGAAGATCGCACCGCGCCCCGTGCTGATCATCAACGGCAAGTCCGACCAGACCGTCGAGTTCTCGAACGCGCGCACGTTGCAGAAGGCCGCGCGCGAGCCGAAGACGATCTTCAACTTCGACGGCGGGCACAACCCCGCCGTCGGGCCGGATGCCGAGCGGATCGGCAACGAGCTCGGCTCCTTCCTCCTCCACACCATGGTGCAGCCGACGTACGACATCGACAGTGCGCCGAACGGCACGTTCTACGAACGGAAGGCCGGATGAGCCGACTCCCGCTGGTCTCGATCGTGTTCCTCGTCTACAACCGGCGCGACGCGCTGCTCGTCTCGCTGCGGCAGATGCTCGAGCACAGCGGCTACCCCGCCGAGGCGCTCGAGGTCATCGTCGTCGACAACGCCTCGACCGACAACCCCGCCGAGGCGGTCGCTCGGGAGTTCCCCCAGGTGCAGGTCATCCGCAATCCCGAGAACGCGGGCGCACCGGGCTGGAACCTCGGCTTCGCCGTCGCGACCGGCGACTACGTCCTCATCCTCGACGACGACGCGTACCTGCGTCCCGGCGCGCTGGAAGCCGCGGTGCGGGCCGCGCAGGACGAGGACGCGGGGCTCGTCTCGTTCTCGGTCGTCAGCTCGTTCGACGAGGACCACCGCCTCAACGACGACTGGAACACCGGCCTGCTCAGCTACTGGGGCTGCGCGGCGCTGCTCAGCGCGCCCGCGCTGCGCGCGGTCGAGGGGTACGACCCCGACATCTTCATCTGGGCGAACGAGGCCGAGCTGACGATGCGGCTCCTCGACCACGGCTTCAGCCACCTCTACCTGCCCGAGCTCGAGGCCGTCCACATGAAGGAGGCCATCGTCGAGTTCGAGCCGCGCCGCTACCTCGTCAACGCGCGCCATCACAGCTACATCGCGGGCAAGCTGATGCGCCCCGGCGACGCGCTGCTCACCGTCGGCAACATCGTCTCGCAGGCGGCCATCGACACCGTCAAGGAGGACCGCGTCGCCGCGCGCGCGGTCAAGGAGGCCGTCGCCGGCTTCGCCACGGGCTGGAGGCGCCGCCGCCCCGTGCGACCCGCCGTCTCGTCGGCGTACCGGCGCAACTTCCAGCCGTTCATCTCGCCGCTGCGTTTCATGCGCACGCCCGCCGACCGGCTGCGGGCCCGGCGCGGCGCCGACCCCGAGGCCCACCGGACCGACCGCTTCTCGAGCTTCTACGAGGAGCGCGCCGCGTACTACCCGACCGGCCGGGCCTCGCTGCGGCTCTGAGCGGCGCGTTCGGCGTACCAGCGCGCCGCGACCACCCCGATGAGCATCCAGACGAGCGCGGAGAGCGCGTAGTTCCCGCCGTTGTGCCACTGGCCGATGTTGGCGAGCAGGACCCCGACGATCGGCAGCATGATCAGCTCCCCGCGAAAGTAGAGGCGGATGGCCGTGATCAGGACGGTGAGGAGCAACCCGACGTACAGGAGCCCGCCCGCCGCCCCGTAGGCGACGAACGCGTTGGAGAAGTCCAGGTCCGTCGAGGCGCTGCCCTCACCGAGGGTGTGCTCGGTGTCGAGCTTCTCGTCCGCGTCGCTCTTGCCCACCCCGGCGGCGGCGTTCGTCGCCGAGGTCCCCAGGCCGAACGGGTGCGTGAAGCCCGCCTTGATCCCGGCGTACGCCAGCTCGGCGTGGATGAACAGCGTGGAGCTTTCCGGATTCAGCGGGTCGGCGAGCCCCTGGACCTGCCGGCCGACGAACGCGTTGCCGCCGCCTTCGGGCAGCACCGCGCTGGCCGCGAAGACCAGGCCGATCCCCAGCACGCCGGCGACCGACGCGACGAGCAGCGCCGTCTTCGGGCGGCCGGTCTTCATGCCGGTCATCGCGGCGATCGCCAGGAAGCAGAACAGGAGCGGCTGCCGGTGGCCGGACATCACGAGCGCCACGGCCAGCAGCGGGATCGGCAGCAGCGCGACGAGCTTGCCCTCCAGGACGAACCACACCGCGAGGGCGAGCGCCATGCCCAGGAACAGGCCGTACTCGAGGAAGCCCGAGAACGTCCCGAAGCCCCGGATCGAGCCGCCCACGTCCAGTGACGTGAAGCTCTCGACGTTGGGCAACTCGAGCCACGCCTGGTCCCACGGCGGGTGCCCGATGACGAGCTGCCACAGCCCGTAGAGCGAGACCGCGATGCCGAGCACGACGATGATGCCCATCAGCCGCTCGACGTCGCGGTCCTCCAGGTAGTCGCGGCCCGCGAAGAACCAGAAGAGCGGGAACGCCATGAACACCAGGCCGGCGATGCCCGCGCCGATCCCGCCGCCGAGCGGGTTGAAGACCTGCGCGAAGGTCATGAGCAGCAGGACCAGCACGAGCCGGGAGATGAGGTCCGGCGCGATCGGCCTGCGGTCCAGCGCGAACGCCTTGGCGATGAGGATGAGGGCCACGACCGGCGCGATGAGGAGCAGCGGATCGCCCGACGTCCAATCCGAGACCCCGAGCAGGACGCGCCGGATGAGCGCGAGGAAGACGAGGAAGACGAACGCGGCGAGGATCCCCAGCGCAGGGCGAGCCCGGGCGAGCGTCATGAGCAGGAGTCCGATCGCGAACGCGGCGCTGAGGCGGATGCCGGGGCCGCCGGCAACGACGAGCAGCGACGTGAACGCGGTCAGGCCGACCGCGAGCGCCGCGGCGTTCAGCGACGCACGATCGGGACGCGGCAGCGGCGGCAGCACCGCGCCGGAGGACCATGCGGTGGAGGGGGTCCGCCGGAAGGCCATGGGCCGGGCTACGCGGCGTAGGGGTTCTTGCGCCGCCGGCTGCCGTTGGCGACGACGCCGATGGGCTCGGCGCCCTGGCGCTCGAGCTCGGTGCGCAGGCGCCGCACGTCGGCCCCGGTGTCCTGGCCCAGCCGGGCGACGATGACGACCGCATCGACCTCGGGGATGAGCGGGAGGACGTCGGCGACCAGCAGGGGCGGAGGCCCGTCGACGACGGCGAAGTCGTACGCGTCGCGGCTGCTCCTGAGCATCTCGATGACCGCTTCGGACTCGACCACCGACGCGGGACTTCCCGCGGCCGGCCCGGCGAGGACGACCGACACGTCACGCGCGGGACCGTCGAGATCGATGGGCTGGACCGCGGCCTGCGGATCGTCGGCGAGCGTCGTCAGCCCCGTGTCCCCGGGCAACCCGAGGACATCGCCGAGGACCGGACGGCGGAGATTGGCCTCGACGAGGAGCACGGGAGCGGCCGCGCCCTCGGCCGCGGCGAGGGCGAGGTACAGCGCGACCGTCGTCGTGCCGCTCCCCTGGCTCGGCGCGACGAGCAGGACCGAGCGGATCTCGCGCTCGTCGGCACGGTGGCGCAGCACGCTGGCGAGCTGGCGGAACGGTTCGGCGTCCTCCTGCCAGGCGCCGCCGCGCGGGTTCTTCAGGCCGGCGCTCCGGGGCACCGTCGCCAGCAGCGGCAGGCCGGATTCACGCTCGAGCTCCTCCGGCCTGCGCAGGCGGCGGTCGAAGTGCTCGACGCCGAAGGCCAGCGCGAGGCCGATCACCAGGCCCACGAGCCCGCCGATCAGGAGGTTCAGCAGCGGCTTGGGCGATGAAGCCTTGCGCGGCGGCACCGCGGGCTGCGACAGCTGGACGTTCTGCGGGCCGAGCTGCGAGAGCACGTTGAGCTTGACGAGCGACCTGCGCAGCTCGCGCCGCTGCGACGCGGACATGCGCCGGGACGAGATCGTCTGGCGGACGCGGTCGGCCGCCGCGTTGATCCGGGAGACCGACTGCTCGTTGGCGATCGCGAGGTAGGACGCGGCCACGGCGTTGGCGATGCGTGCCGCCTCCTGCGGCGAGTCCGCCGTCGCCTCGATCCCGATGAGGTCCGACTTCTTCTGGGGCTCGATCGTGAGCTGGTCCTCGAGGCTGGAGGGCGTGAAGCCCGGCCCGAGCCGCGCGACAGCGGCGACCCGGACGTTCTCCTGCGAGACGAGTCCGACGTTCGTCGCCGACTCCACCGTGGCGTCGTTCCCCGGCGCGACGAGCGGGACGCCGGTGAGCTGCACGTCGAGGAGCACCTGGCGGAACAGCAGCACCGCGGTGCTCTTGTACTGCTTGTCCTGCAGGCTCGTGAAGACGAACGCGGACGCGAGCGCGGCCAGCACGGCAAGCACGACGATCCACGCACGACGGCGTACGATCGCCCCGAAGGCCCCGGCGTCACTGCCTGTGTCTACCTGTCCGTTCGCCATCCAGCGCTCAGTGCGTTCGCATCCCGTGATCTGAGTTCACCAGCGCCGTCTGGGACGCCCCCGCAGCTCAGGCGGCGGAGTGTACCGATCGGTCAGTTTCGCCTCATGACAGGTAGGGTCCCGCCGCGTGGGCATCGGCATGCTGGAGCTGGAATTCCTTCTCGCCTCGCGGAGCGCGGGAGTGGACTTCGGCCGCACGCTCCAGCTCGGCCGCCAGAACCTGTGGGTCCGCGCGCCGCTGATCGCCCGCACGGTCCGTCGCTTCGGCGGCACCGCCGACCTCGCCGCCGCGAAGCGCCTCCGCGCCTCCGGCTACGCCGACGAGCTCCTCACCGCACTCGGCGCGACCGACATCCACGCGCTCGACGCCAGCGACTTCGAGGGCGCTGACCTCGTCCACGACCTCAACGTCCCGGTTCCCGACGCGTGGCACGAGCAGTACGACGTCGTCATCGACGGCGGCACGCTCGAACACGTCTTCGACTTCCCCACCGCGCTCGCCAGCGCGATCCAGATGGTGAAGGTCGGCGGCCACTACCTCGCGCTCACCCCGTCCAACGGCGACCTCGGGCACGGCTTCTACCAGTTCAGCCCGGAGCTCCTGTTCCGCGCGTTGTCCCCGGCGCACGGTTTTGAGATCGAGGCGGTCTGGCTCGGGGAGGAGCTCGTGATCCCGGGCCGGACGCGCTGGTGGCGAGTCGTCGACCCCGACGAGCTGCGCCGGCGCGGCACCTACCGCGGGCGTGGCTCGCAGTACGTGTTCGTCCGCGCGCGACGCACCGG
>SYBY01000128.1 GCA_005788585.1 Actinomycetota bacterium
CAAGCGCACCGGCCTGTCCAAGGTCCTGAAGGAGGAGTGGGGCGGCGAGAACTTCGACGTCCCGTTCGAGGACATGAAGGAGCGCATGCTCTTCGCCGAGGCCATCGAGACGGTCAAGTGCGTCGACGAGGGCGTCATCGAGTCGGTCGCCGACGCGAACATCGGCTCGATCTTCGGCATCGGCTTCCCGGCGTGGTCGGGCGGCGTGCTGCAGTACATCAACGGCTACCCGCACGCCGACGACGCCGAGCTGGTCGGCCCGGCGGCGTTCGTCGCGCGGGCGCGTGAGCTGGCCGCGACGTACGGCAGCCGCTTCGAGCCGCCGGCGTCCCTGGTCGCCAAGGCCGAGGCCGGCGAGGTCTACAGCGACGACGCCGTGGCGGTCCCGGCGTAGCGATCCACGCATGAGGGGGTGCTTTCGGGCACCCCCTCTGCGGTGTTTCGCGGATGAGCGCTCCCCATCGCGGGGCTAGCGTGCGGGCGGCCATGGATCCCGAGCGCAAGCGCCGCCTCATCAAGCCGCTGCAGAAGCACGTGCTCAACCCGCCGATGCGGTTCCTCGCGTCGATCGGGCTCGGGCCGTCCACCTATGCGCTGCTCGAGACCCGTGGCCGCAAGACGGGCAAGCTGCGGACCACCCCGGTCGGGAACGGCCTGGAGGCGGGGACGAACCGGTTTTGGATCGTGTCCGAGCACGGCCGGCACAGCGGCTACGTCCGCAACATCGAAGCCGATCCTCGCGTGCGCGTGAAGGTGGGGCGGCGGTGGCGTACGGGGACCGCGCACATCCTGCCCGACGACGATCCGCTGGAACGGCAGCGGTCGATGCCGCAGGGCAACGCGCGGGCCGTTCGCCAGATGGGCACGGAGCTGCTCACGGTCCGTATCGACTTGGACGAGGGGGACGTGCGCGCGTCATAGCGATGCGCCAAGCTGTCGCGATGGCTCGCAGCGAGGCGATCCGCGCCACGGTCCGCGGCAGGGTGCAGGGGGTGTTCTTCCGCCAGTCCACGGTGGAGCGCGCGCACGCGCTCAGCGTGCTCGGGTGGGTGCGCAACGAGGACGATGGGTCGGTCCGGGTGCATGCCGAAGGCGAGCCGGACGCGATCGAGCGGTTCGCGGCCTGGCTGCACGAGGGCCCGCCGGCGGCTGACGTCAGCGACGTCGTGATCGAACGGGTCAAGGTCGAGGGCCACGAGCAGTTCGCCACGCGCGGGGTCACGGCCGGGCGGTTCGTCGTCTCCGAGCACCAGGCGAGCACCCGCCACTTCGACCTGCGCCTGGAGGTCGGCGGGATCATGAAGTCCTGGGCGCTGCCGAAGGGCCCGTCACTCGACCCGGGCGTGAAGCGCCTGGCCGTCGAGGTGCCCGACCACGCCGTGGGCGGCGACCGCGAGGGACCCGACCGGATCATCTGGGACCAGGGGACCTACGAGCAGGGCGGCCGCGTGCCGTGGCCCGAGGCGATCACGCGCGGGCATGCGGTGTTCGTGCTGCACGGCGAGAAGCTGCGCGGCGGGTTCGCCCTGCAGCGCACACCGCGAGGGTGGCTGCTGGTCAAGCGCAAGGACGAGCACGCGCGGCCGGGCTCGGATGTGGTCGCCGAGCGGCCGGAGTCCGTGGTCAGCGGCGGGACGCTCAGTCCTCCGGGCGAGGCGGGATGAGCACGACGGGCGCCGGGAGGCTCCCGTCCGCGTTCGCCAACCGCACCGACAGCCCGAAGCTCCGTCCCGTCAGGATGTCCGTCCGGCCGTCGCCGTTGAGGTCTCCGGCGGCCATCCACACCGCGTTCGTGTCGGCACGCTCGGGCTTGCCGGGCTCCTCGGTCGACACCAGACGGAAACCGCCTTCGCCGTCGCCGAGCAGGACGTCGAGCGCCGGCGCATAGCCGCCCTTCGTCACGAGGTCCGCGTTGCCGTCGCCGTTGAGGTCGCCTGCGACCACCTGACGCGGATGCTGGCCGACGCGCGGGCTCAGCCGCCGGGAGGGGAACGTGCCGCGCCGCGTGCCGGGGAAGAGGGCGAGGCGGCTGCGGTAGGGCACGGCCACCGCCGCGTCGAGCCGACGGTCGCCGTCGAAGTCCGCGACGGCGATCTCCGACGGGTAGCGCCCGGTGTCGCCGCGGGGCTTGGGCGCGTCGGGCAGGAAGCCGTCGCGGCGGCCGCCGAGCATCGCCTGCAGCCCGCCCCCGCCGTGGCCGAAGCTCCCGAGCAGGTCGGTGCGCCCGTCGCCGGTGAGGTCCGCGCTGGTGGCGTAGTAGCAGTACGGGCACGCGTTGCGGCGGTTGCCCGCGGCGTAGCGCATTCCGCCGCGGCCGTCGCCGAGGAGCACCATGAGTGAGGCGCCTTCGCCGGTCAGCGCGAGGTCCGTCGTCGCGCCCGGGTCGAATCGGCCCGGGACGATCGACCACGCCTGGTGCCGGAGCGCGATGCGGCGGAGCATCCGGAACCGGCCGCGGCCGTCGCCGCGCAGCAGCACCACCGAGCGCTTGCGCGTGTACGTCGCGAGGTCCAGCCGGCGGTCGCCGTCGAAGTCGGCCGCGACCAGCTCGTGGATGCCGTCGGCGATGCGCACTGCACGGCCGGGTGGCGTGCGGAACGCGCCCTTGCCGTCCCCCAGCCGAACGCGCAGCGTGCCGTTGGGCCCGCCGACGGCGATGTCGGCGCGCCCGTCGCGGTTGAGGTCCGCGATCGCGGCGTGGCTCGTGGACGTGCCGGTGCGCACGGCCGCGTGGGCAGCCGGGGTGTGGGCGGCGAGCAGGACGAGGGCCAGGAGGGCGAGCAGCGGGCGCATGGTCTCCCCAACGATCGTCCGGCGTGAGAGTTACGTCAGTGCCTGGGCGCGGTCCGCGTGCACGCGCACGGCGTGCAACAGCGCGAGGGTGGACGGGCGTGCCGCGTCGGCGCTCCGGGTGGCTGCGAACACGGCGCGCCACACGTCCGCTCCCGCGATCGCACGGACCGCGATGCCGCGCGGCGGCTGCAGCAGCGGCAGCCCTGGGAGCAGCGCGACGGTCAACCCGCGCGCGACCAGCCCGAGGGTGACGATCGCGTCGTTCGTGCGGTGGCGGATGTCGGGGTCGAACCCGCCGTGCGCGCGGCACGTCCAGCGCGTCATCTCGTCCCAGCCGAGTTCCTCGTGGCCGGCGGTCCAGTGGGCGTCCTCGAGCGCCGCGAGAGGGACGGCCTGCCGGTGTTCGCGCGCGAGCGGGTGGCGCGCGGGCAGCACGATCCGCACCGGGTCGCGCAGCAGGTCGTGGCGCTCGACGCCGCGGGGCAGCCCGCGCGGCTGGTGCTCCCACTCGTCGGCAAGGACGAGGTCGTGGTCGCCGAGAGCCAGGGCGGGAAGCGCGGACTCCGGCTCGGCCTCGACGGCCTCGCATCGCAGGCGGGGTGCCGTGCCGGCCAGTGTCTCGATCGCGGGCAGCGCGATGTGCAGCGCGGCGGACTGGAACGTTGCGATCCGCGCGCGGCCCACGACCTCGCCGGAGGCCGCCGCCAGGTCGGCCTCCGCCTCGGCCGCGCGCGTGAGCAGCGCGTCGGCGTGCTCGACGAGGACGAGTGCCGCGTCGGTCAGCCGGACGCCGCGGCCCGCGCGCGCGATGAGCGCCACGCCCGTCTCGCGCTCGAGCACCGCAAGCTGCTGCGATACGGCGGACGGGGTGAACTGCAGCGCATCGGCGACCGCCGCGATCGTGCCGCGCTCGTGGAGTTCGTGCAGGAGGCGCAAGCGACGGAGGTCCAGCATTGCGTAGCAACGCTACCGCTTGACGGTAAAGAATCCGAATCGTTGCTAAGGCTCGAATCCGGCAGGGTGCACGCCGTGCGGTCCTCCGGCTCCCTCATGGTCATCGCCTCCGCGGCGGCGTTCGGCGCGATGGCGATCTTCGGCAAGCTCGCCTTCGACGAGGGGACGACGGTCGGCACGCTGTTGGTCGCGCGATTCGTCCTGGCCGCCGCGCTGTTCTGGGGCATCCTGCTCGTGGCCGGAGGAACTGGGGACGCGCTCCGGGCGCTGACCCGCCGCCAGCTCACCCTCGCGGTCGCGCTCGGCGCACTCGGCTACGCCGTGCAGGCCGGGTGCTACTTCCTGGCGCTCAAGCGCATCGACGCATCGCTGCTGACCCTGGTGCTCTACACCTTCCCGGCCATGGTCGCCATCGCCGCTGTCGCCCTCGGGCGCGAGCGGCTGGACCGGCGGCGCGTCGTCGCGCTCATCTTCGCGTCCGCCGGGCTCGTGCTCGTCATCGCCACCGCCGGGACCGGCGCGCTGGACCCCGCCGGCGTCGCCCTCGCGTTCGGCGCCGCGCTGACGTACACGACCTACATCCTCGTCAGCGAGTCCGTGGTCGCCGGCATGCGCCCGCTGCTGCTCTCCGCCCTCGTCTGCACGGGCGCCGCACTCACGCTGACGCCCGGGACGGCCATCGTCGGCGACCTGCAGCCCGGCGACGTCACCGCCGCCGGATGGGCGTGGCTGGCCTGCCTTGCGGTGGTCTCCACCGTCGCGGCAATCGTGCTCTTCTTCGGCGGGCTGCGCCGCGTCGGCCCGACGACCGCGTCGATCCTCTCGACCGCCGAGCCCGTCGTCACCGTCGGGCTGGCGGTTGCGGTGTTCGGCGAGTCGCTCGGCGCGTGGCAGGTGGCGGGCGGCGCGCTGGTGCTCGGCGCGGTCATGGTGCTCCACCTGCGCCCCAACTCCGCGCTGAACGGCAGATCCACGTTGCCAGGGCGACGTCGATCTGCCGTTCAGCGCAGCGTGGGTGGGTCAGTGCGGTTCGGCGGGAGGGTCGCCCACGTCGGGCAGCCGGCGCTGGAGCCACATGACGTCGTGCCACCCGCCGAGCTTGTAGCCGATCTCGGTCATCGTGCCGACGACCTCGAAGCCCATCGCGAGGTGCAGCCGCAGGCTCGCGTCGTTGGGCACGGTCATGAGTGAGACGAGCATGCGGAAGCCGCGGGCCTCCAGGCGGTCGAACAGCGCGGTGTAGAGCGCGCGTCCCCGGCCGCGACCGGTCGCGCCCTGCTCGAGGTAGACGCTGACCTCGCACGCCCACCGGTACGCCGCGCGCTTGTGGAACTGACCCGCGTACGCGTACCCGACGACCCGGCCGTCCTCCTCGAGCACGAGCCACGCGTGGTCGGCGAGCGACGAGGCGATCCGCTCGCCCATCTCGGTGGCGCTCGGCGGCTCGGTCTCGAAGGTGATCGCGGTCTCGTGGACGTAGGGCGCGTAGATCGCCGCGCACGCCGCGGCGTCACCCACGGTGGCGTCGCGGATCACGAGCTCGCCTCCAGGTAGGCCTTCGCCAGGCGTTTCGGGGCGACCTGGAGCCACGCCTCCTCGATGAGCTCGCGCAGGTCCTCGACCGAGATGCGCTCCAGCCGGACCAGGACGATCGCGTGCCCGTCGAAGTGCGAGGTCGTGAAGTACACGTCGGGCTCGGAGGCCAGCAGCGCCTGCTTGGCGACCTCGTGCTCGACCTTGGCGCCGAGGATCGGGCCGTCGGGGGCGGCGTCGCCGAGCTCCTCGAGGTCGCGCTTGCGCAGCGGGCGGTCCCAGACCACGAGCTTCTTGCGGACCCGCCACGACGGCTGGCCGTACAGGCCCTCCTCGGTCGTCTCGGGCAGCGCGAGGGCGATCTCACGGACGTCGTCCCAGGTGGCCATGGCGCAGATCATGCCCCCTCGGCGCTCAGGGCACGCAGCGCGGCGAGCGCCGCGTCGCGGTCCTCCCAGGGCACGAGCAGGTGGTCGTGATGGAAGCCGGCGAGCACGTTGCAGCTCAGGCCGGCCCGGGCGAGGGCAGCGCTGAACGCGGCGGTGAGGCCGACGGCGTCGAGGGCCGAGTGGACCCGCAGCGTGATCCACGCAGCGACGAAGTCGTAGGACAGGCCGAGCCGGTCGGCGTCGGTCTGGGGGAGGACGACGGTCAGGCCCTCGTCCTCGCGGATGGTCGCATCGGGAACGAGATCGCCGAGCGTGGCGGCGTCGTCGACCGTCGCGACCACGAAGGGATCGGGTCGCAGGACCGGGGCCATCGACGCGACCAGCGTCGCGAGGTCGCGATCACCCGCCATCAGAAGACCCGGCCGGTGCGGTTGATGCCCGCATTGTCCGCGGCGGCGTCCGAGCCTGTCGGGAACGCGTCGGTGTTGCCGAGGCTCACATCGTGCGGGTCGGGACGCTCGCGGTCGAGGGCCCCGACGGCGGCGCGTCGCACGAGCGCCTCACCTCGCCGGCAGGCCTGCGCGTGCGTACTGGCCTCCAGTCGCAGATGGACCTTCACGCCCTCGCCGCAGGCCACCCAACCGACCTCGCTGCCGTCCTCGGGCAGCACAGGCGAGGTGTCCTTGAAGGCGAACACCACAAGCTCGATGTCGTCCTCGGCCCGCAGGGCTGCCTCGAACGCGTCGGCGAACCCCGGCGGAGGAAAGAAGGCGTCCCCGCGCACCACGACCTCCCAGGAGATCGCCGGGTCGGCGTCGGTGCGGTCGAGATGCTCCCACCCCGGAATCCGCCGTGGCACGAGCTGGAGGTCGTCGTCCCACCGGGGCAGCGAGCCGGCCGGTTCCTCGCCGGCGGAGGCGTGCTTCGTGCCGTCGGGGCCGAACCAGCGGATGATCACTCGCGCAGCGTGGCGGCGTGCCCACGCGACGGCGTCTGCGGCGGAGACTCCGGACGGGCCTTGACGAACGCCGGAGGCCAGCGACGCCGACTCGACGTGCGCGTCGAAGCGCGCGAGGGCGAACATCCCGTCGTCGTCGGACGGGTCGCCGTTCAGGGAGCCGACGTCCTCGGCGATCCACGCGGTGCCATCGTCCCAGCCGGTCGGCTTCCTGTCCGGAGCGCCCATGCCCGGCATCCTCGCCCGCGGAGCGCCGGCACACAAGTGATCGCCTCGCGCGGGTAACGTCCCGCCCATGCCCGAGGTCTCCATTCACGGTCAGCGGGTGCACTTCCGGCGCGCGGGTGACGGGCCGGCCCTGTTGCTCATCCACGGCATCACGTCGAGCCACCGCACCTGGGACGAGGTGTTCGACCGGCTCGCCGCCGAGCACACCGTCATCGCACCCGACCTGCCCGGCCACGGCCGGTCGGACAAGCCGAAGGGCGACTACTCGCTCGGCGCGTACGCCGCGACCCTGCGCGACCTGCTCGTCCTGCTGGAGATTCCGCGCGCGACGATCGTCGGCCACTCCCTGGGCGGCGGCATCGCGATGACGTTCACCTACCAGTTCCCCGAGCGCGTCGACCGGATGGTGCTCGTCGACAGCGGCGGCCTGGGCGAGGAGGTCAGTCTCGCGCTGCGGGCCGCGACGCTGCCCGGGGCCGAGATCGCGCTGCCCTTCCTCTTCGGGCCCGTCACGCAGACCGCGCTCAGCGCCGCCGGCAGCGTGCTCGGCCGCTTCGGCGTGCGCGCCAGCCCGAACACGCGCGGGCTCGTCGAGGGCCTCGAATCGCTCGGCGACGGGTCGGCGCGGCGCGCGTTCGTGCAGACGGCCCGCTCGGTGCTCGACTCCCGCGGCCAGCGGGTCGACGCGCGCGGGCGCCTCTACCTGGCCGAGGCGTTGCCCCTGCTCCTGGTCTGGGGCCAGCACGACCCGATCATCCCCCTCAGCCACGCCGAGCGGGCGATCGAGCTCGTGCCGCACGCCCGGTTCGAGGTGTTCCCCGGCGCCAAGCACTTCCCGTTCAACGACGACCCCGACCGCTTCGTCGAGGTCATCGCCGACTTCGTCGCGACCACCGCGCCGGCCGACCTGCCGGAGGACCGGCTCGCGGAGCTGTTGCGGCGCGGCGCCTGACGCGGCTCAGGCGGTGCGGGCCAGCAGCTCGTCGAGCCGCTCGTAGGTCTGGTTCAGCCCGAACTCCATGCCCGACCCGAGCATCCCGTCGCGCTCCTCGGTCGTGAAGAACAGGGTCTCGGTGACGACGCGCGTCCGGTCGCCCAGGTCGATGAACGTCGCGGTCTCGACCGAGACGTAGCCCGGCATCCCGTCCCACTCGAAGGTCTGCGAGATGCGCTCGTTGGGGACGATCTCCCGGTAGGCGCCAGAGAATCCGGTGACGTTGCCGTCGCAATCCGTGTTCGCGAAGCGCCAGCGCCCGCCGACGCGCACGTCCATCTCCTCGACGACCGTCGTCGAGTCGCGCAGGCCCCACCATTCGGGGATGAGGGCGGGGTCGGTGTAGACCGCGAACACGCGCTCCCGGGGTGCATCGAACTCACGCTCGATGCGGATGGTGCGGTCCGTCGGGGTGGTGACGGTGGCGGTCTTCTGGTCGGTGCTCACGGCGACTGCTCCTTCGTGCGTTCGAGCAGCTCGCCGAGGCGATCCATGCGCGTTTCGACCATCTGGCGGTACGCCGCCATCCACGCCGCGACGTCCTCCAGCCGGGCCGGCCCCGGGCGGCAGACACGCGCCCGTCCGACCTTCTCGGTCGTGACGAGCTGCGCGTCCTCGAGCACCTGCACGTGCTTCTTCATGCCGGTGAGCGAGATGCCGTGGGGCTCGGCCAGCTCGGAGATCGTCGCGGCGCCGCGGCCCACGCGGACGAGGATGTCCCGGCGCGTGGGGTCGGCGAGTGCGGCAAAGGTGCGGTCGAGCTGCTCTTCGGGTGAATACTGAACCATCTGGTTCAGTTATAGCACGGTGGTTGCCGAACGTCGCCATCTTGGATGGATGGCCGGTGGCGCGCGATACTGCGTGCATGGCCTTCGTCCCGCCCGCACGCCATCTGCTGCGCGCCCGCGACCTGGCCGACCGCCGATACGCCGACCCGCTCACCGTCGACGACCTGGCGGCAGCCGCCGGCCTGTCGCGCGCGCACTTCAGCCGGGAGTTCCGCAAGGCGTTCGGGGTGAGCCCCCACGCGTACCTGCTCACGCGCCGTCTCGAGCGCGCCGCGTCGTTGCTGCGCACGACCGATCGCACCGTGGCCGAAATCTGCCTCGCCGTGGGACTGCAGAGCGTCGGGTCGTTCACGACGAGCTTCACGCGGATGTACGGACAGTCACCGACCGCCTATCGCGCCGCGTATCCGCCTGCGGCGCACCTGGCCCGGGTCCCAGCCTGCATGATGCGCGCGTACGGCCGTCCGCAACACCGCACGTTTCGAGAAGACAGCGGCGCGACCCGGGCGTAGCGTGCGTCCCATGATCAAGATCGCCAACGCACAGCTGTGGGTCCACGACCAGGACGAGGCGCTCGCCTTCTACACCGAGAAGCTCGGCTTCGAGGTCCGCGCCGACGTCAGCCCTCCCGAGATGCAGGGCTTCCGCTGGCTCACCGTGAGCCCGCCGGGCCAGGAGGACGTGTCGATCGTCCTGATGGCCATCCCCGGCCCGCCGATGTTCGAGCCCGAGACCGTGCGCCAGATCAACGAGCTCATGGCGAAGGGCTGTGCCGGCACCGTCTTCCTCAGCACCGACGACTGCCAGGCGTCCTTCGAGGAGCTGAAGGGGCGCGGCGTCGAGTTCGTCGACGAGCCGTACGACACGCCCTACGGCATCGACTCGTCGTTCCGCGACCCCTCCGGCAACCACTTCCGGCTGACTCAGGTCAAGGAGTACGTCCCCGCCTGAGCCAGCCGGCTCACGATGCTCAGAGCAGCTCCAGGGAGACGTCCCAGAGGTGCCGCGCGTTGTCCGGATCGAGGGCGAAGGGCGCCACGCCGGACGAGCCTTCGCGCCGGGCGATGACCTCGGCCTCGTTGCAGTCCTCGAAGTAGCGTCCGCTGACGCCGTCGAGCTGCGGCGACGTCGCGAGCAGCACCGAGGTGGCGGCTCCCTGCTCGGGCGACTTCAGCTTCATCGTGCGGTTCTCCATCATCCGCTTCATCGTCTCTTCGGAGAGGTGGCGCTGCAGCGGCGTGAGGATGCCTCCCGGCATCAGGGCGTTGGCGGTGATCCCGTCGCCGGCCCACCTCCGCGTGGCCTCGACGGCCAGCAGCACGTTCGCCGTCTTCGACTGCCCGTAGGCGGTCCACGGGTCGTAGGGGCGGAAGTCGTAGTGCAGGTCGTCGAAGATGACCGGGGAGTTCAGGTGGCCGGTCGAGCTCACGGAGACGATCCGGGCGCCGTCCGCCGCGGCGAGCGCGTCGTGCAGGCCCAGCGTGAGCCGGAAGTGCCCGAGGTGG
>SYBY01000129.1 GCA_005788585.1 Actinomycetota bacterium
ATGCCGTCGTCCCCCTCGAGACTCCGATTCCTTCCGGAGGAACGCGATGACCAACGCCCCCACAGATCCGAGCGCGCTCGTGCTCCCCGATGACCTCAAGCCCTCCGACGGCCGGTTCGGCTGCGGTCCGTCGAAGGTGCGCCCCGAGCAGCTGCAGCACCTCCTGTCCGACGGCGCGGCCCTCATGGGCACGTCGCACCGCCAGAAGCCGGTGAAGGACCTCGTCGGGCGCGTGCGCGACGGGCTGTCGCAGCTCTTGAGCCTGCCCGACGGCTACGAGATCCTGCTCTCCAACGGCGGGACGACCGCGTTCTGGGACGCCGCGACGGCGGGCCTCGTCCGCGAGCGCGCCCTGCACCACACCTACGGCGAGTTCAGCTCGAAGTTCGCGAAGGCCACGCAGCGGGCGCCGTTCCTCGCCGACCCGGTCGTCGTCACGGCTGACCCGGGCGACGCGCCCGCACTGGTCGCCGACGCGTCGGCCGACGTCATCACGTGGGCGCACAACGAGACCTCGACCGGCGTCATGGTCCCGGTCACCCGCCCGGCCGACGCCGGCGACGCGCTGGTCCTCGTGGACGCCACGTCGGGCGCCGGCGGCCTGCCGGTCGACATCGCGGACACCGACGTCTACTACTTCGCCCCGCAGAAGTGCTTCGCCGCCGACGGCGGCATCTGGCTCGCGGCGGTCAGTCCTGCCGCGATCGCGCGGATCGAGGAGCTGGGCGCGTCGACCGACCGGTGGATCCCCGAGTTCCTCGCGCTCACCACGGTCGTGGAGAACTCGCGCAAGAACCAGACGTACAACACGCCGGCGGTCGCCTCGCTGTTCCTGCTCGCCGACCAGATCGACTGGATGCTGGGCAACGGCGGCCTGGACTGGTGCGTGTCGCGGACGACCGCCTCGTCGGACGCGCTCTACGGGTGGGCCGAGGCGTCCTCGTTCGCGACCCCGTTCGTCACCGACCCGGCGAAGCGCTCGCTCGTGGTCGGCACGATCGACTTCAGCGACGACGTCGACGCTGCCGCGGTCGCCAAGGTCCTTCGGGCCAACGGCGTCGTGGACGTCGAGCCGTACCGCAAGCTGGGCCGCAACCAGCTGCGGGTCGCGATGTTCCCGGCCATCGAGCCGGCTGACGTCCAGGCGCTGACCGCCTGCGTCGATTTCGTTGTCGAGCGCCTCGGAGGCACGAACTGATGAAGGTCCTCGTCAAGGAGAAGATCGGCGACTCGGGCGTGCAGCTCCTGCGCGATGCCGGGTTCGAGGTGGACCTCGGCGTCGACTGGGATCAGGTCGAGCTCGAGCAGCGCATCGGCGACTACGAGGGCCTGCTCATCCGCTCGGCGACCACGGTCACGCCCGAGCTCATGGAGAAGGCCACGAAGCTCAAGGCCATCGGGCGCGCGGGCGTCGGGGTCGACAACGTCGACGTGCCCGCCGCGACCAAGCGCGGCATCGTCGTCGCCAACGCGCCGCAGTCCAACGTCGTCACGGCCGCCGAGCACACGATGGCGCTGCTGCTCGCGATGGCGCGCAACATCCCGCAGGCCCACGCCTCGCTCGTCGAGGGCCGCTGGGACCGCAGCAAGTACTCGGGCGTCGAGGTCATGGACAAGACGCTCGGCATCCTCGGCTTCGGCCGCATCGGGCAGCTCGTCGCCCAGCGCGCGAAGGGCTTCGACATGAAGGTCATCGCGTACGACCCGTACGTGGGGGCCGAGCGCTACCGCGACCTCGGCGTGGAGAAGGCCGAGAGCAGCGACGACGTCTACGCGGTCGCCGACTTCATCACGGTCCACCTGCCCAAGACGCCTGAGACGGCGGGCTGGCTGGACGCCGAGGCCTTCGCGAAGATGAAGGACGGCGTGCGCATCCTGAATGTCGCCCGCGGCCCGCTCATCAACGACGACGACCTCAAGGCCGCGCTCGACAGCGGCAAGGTCGCCGGCGCGGCGCTCGACGTCTTCCCGAGCGAGCCGATCACCGACTACCCGCTCTTCGGCTACCCCAACGTGGTCGTCACGCCGCACCTCGGCGCCTCGACCGCGGAGGCGACCGATCGCGCCGGCTATCAGGCTGCCGAGCAGGTCATCGCGGCGCTCAAGGGCGAATCGGTGAGCACCGCTGTGAACATCCCGTCGATCGCCGCGGAGGACATGGCCGTCCTCGGTCCGTTCCTCCCGCTGTGCCGGTCGCTGGGCAAGCTGGCGATGGGCCTCGTCGAGGGCTCGTCGGTCGACCGCTTCGAGCTCGAGTTCCTGGGCCGCATCGCCGAGCGCGACGTGCGCCCGCTCGGCGTCCACGTGCTGCTGGGCGCCCTGTCGGGCCGTACCGAGGAGGACCTCAACGAGGTCAACGTCCCGGGCATCGCCAAGGAGCGCGGCATCGAGGTCGTCGAGACCACCAACGAGCATGCCCGTGACTTCACCGACCTGGTGCGCGTGACCGCCGTGGCCGGGGACAAGCGCGCGCGGGTCGTCGGCACCACGCTCGGCCACCAGAACCGCCCGCACCTCCTCGAGGCGTGGGACCAGCGGTTCAACCTGCAGCTCGAGGGCCACATCACGCTGCTGTACTACCGCGACCTCCCGGGCATGATCGGCAAGGTCGGCACCGCGCTCGGCGAGGCCGGCATCAACGTCATCAGCGCCGCCGTCGGCCACCAGCGCGACGAGAAGCCCGACGACGAGCACGCGGTCATGATCGTGACGACCGACGTCCCGGTGCCCGACGACGTCCTGGGGCAGATCCTGGCGTCCGAGGGCTTCGTCTCGGGCCGCAGCGTGGCGCTGGACTGAAACTGAAAGCGGTTCATACGAAGTGAACCCCGTTCATGCTCCGGCCGTCGTACGGTCGGAGCATGAAGCGCACTCTGTCTGTCCTCATCCTCCTGGCGGCGGTCGTCGTCGCCCCGGCCGCCGCGTCCGCGGCCTCGCCGGGCATCATCAGCATCACGGCGCCGAGCACGGTCACGCTCGACAGCGCCGGCACACCGCAGAACTCGGCGGTGCTGCATTCCGTCTACCGGTCGGGCTACGACGGCGGGGCGCTCAACCTCGTCGTGCGCGAGTGGAACACGGCCCGGCGCACGCTCCACGGGTTCTTCCCCTCGTGGGGGCAGCCGTGTGAGCCCGACCCGTCGTACCGGTGCGTCACGCGTGTGCGTCTGCGCGACGTGCCGAAGGTCGACGGTGCCGCGCTGCGCAAGGGACGGCTCTACGTCGTGGAGGCGTGGTTCGAGTCCTTCGCCGGGGGCGGGACCTACTACAACCCGTTCGACCCCGGCATCCGCTACGCCGCGTTCTGGACGCTGTAGGGACTACGCGGGCTCCGCGGACTTCACCCGGGTGAAGTCCGCGGCGAGCTTCTCGACGAGCCCGGGCAGACCGCCGGCCTCGGCGGCGAGGCGGCGCTGCCGAGGCGCGCTGGCGTCGCTGAGCAGGATGGGCACGAGGTCGAGGTCGTCCTCGCAGCCCAGGTCCTGTGCGTGCGGACGGCACGCCTGCAGCATCTTGTCGACGCGCTCGCGCAGGCTGACCCGCCCGCCCACGGAGAGGTCGAGCAGCGCGACACCCGTCCCGTCGCGGGCGGCGAGGAACCGGTTCTCGTCGAGCGCCTCCGGGGCATGGACGAGCCGCTGGTCGGCCCAGCCCTCCTCGGCCTCCAGCCGGGTGAGGCACTGGACGAACGCGACGAGGGCGCGGGTGGCGGTCGTCGTCGACTGCGCGTCCATGATCCGGATCTCGACGGTCCCGATCCGCGGCTGCAGCCGGACATCCCACCACAGGAACGTCGGGTCGGGGAACGCCTCGCAGCGGATGAGCTGGTCGATGGCGGCGACGTACTCGTCGTAGTGGTGGAACGGCCGCGGGATGCCCACGCGCGGGAAGGCCTGAAAGAGGGGGGTCCGGGCCGACGCCAAGCCCGTGTCCCGGCCCTGCCAGAACGGGGAGTTGGCCGACAGCGCAAGCAGCACCGGCAGGTGCGCGCGCATGTTGTTGAACGCCCTGATCGCGCGATCGGGGTCGTGGATGCCGACGTGGACGTGCAGGGCGAAGGTGGGCTCGCGGCGGGCGAGCTCGCGCATCGAGCCGAACACGAGCTGGTGCCGGGCGCGGTCGGTGACCACCATCTCCTGCCAGACCGCGAACGGGTGCGTCCCGGCGACCGCGGCGGCGATGCCGATGTCGCCGAGCACGTCGGCCATGCCGCGCCGCAGCGAGACGAGCTCATCCAGTGCGCCGGCGACGCTCGCGTGGACCCCGGTCCCGAGTTCCACCGCGGCCGAGTGCGTCTCTGACGAGACATGAGCGGCGAGCTCCGGCGGCAGCGCCCGGAGCACGTCGGCGATCGCCTGTGCCAACGACCAGCCGCCCGGGTCGACGAGCATGACCTCTTCCTCGACGCCGAGGGTGTAGGCGGGATTCGCCGGATCGCTGCGCCACTCGGCCCATTCGGTCATGTCGCGAAATCTACTCCTCGGGCTGGGGCGGCAAGACCGGAATCCGGCAGGTTCACGCGGCGACCGCGCGGCGCCCACGACCCTCGGCGGCAGCATCGATGAACGCCTCCAGCAGCGTGCGCTGCTCGGCGCTCTCCACCAGGCTCTCGGCGTGCCACTGCACACCGACGATGAACTGCCCGTCGGTGGCCTCGATCGCCTCGATGACGCCGTCGGGCGCCTCGCCGACGATCCGCAGGTCGCGCCCCAGGGTGGCCACCGCCTGGTGGTGGAAGCTGTTGACCTCCAGCTCGTCGCGGCCGAGCAGCTCGGCGACGGCGCTGTCCTTGCGCAGCGACACGTGGTGGGTCGGCGTCCGGCCGGGGACCTTCTGCCGGTGCTCGATGTCGCTCGGACGGTCGGTGGGGAGGTCCTGGACGAGGGTGCCGCCGCGCGCCACGTTCAGCGCCTGCATGCCGCGGCAGATGCACAGGACCGGCAGCCCTTCCCGCTGAGCGGCGTCGATGAGCGCCAGTTCGAAGACGTCGATCTCCCGTTCGGTGGGGCCGAGGTGCTCGTGCGGCTCGGCGCCGTACACCGACGGATGCAGATCCGGCCCGCCCGTGAGGACCAGGCCGTCCAGGCCCGAGAGCAGCGAGCGGATCGCCGACGGCTGCAGCGGGGGAACGATCACCGGTACGCCGCCCGCCCGCTCGATCGCGGAGGGATACGTGAGGTTCAGCGCGATTTCGACCTCGGCCGGCTCACTCTGCTCGAGGTGCTCCACCCGCTCGGGGCGACGCAGCTCGGAGGTGGTGAGGCCGATGAGCGGCCGGGGGGCGTGGCCGTAGCTCTTCATGCGTGACGGACCGTACTCGGGGACACGGAGGGGTTCTCGGGTGATCGGCCGGACGGACACGATCTCAACCCTCGCTGCCCGCGCCGCGCGTCGATATCTCCCTGTCGCGCAACCTGAGGTGCGCGGGCTGTCCAGTCGGTCCAGGTCGGCTGGCGACGGTCGCGGGCCGCCTGCGCGGAAAGTACTGTCCGCACATGGACACGACACAGCCGGCTGCGCCGCCCCCGGTGACCGATGAGAGCCTGGTCGCGGGCAAGGGCCTGGAGTCGAACGCGATCGGCTTCGGCTCCGCGCTCTCGATCGGTCTGGACTCCACCGCGCCGGCGTACTCGCTGGCGGCGGTCATCGGCATCATCGTCGCGTCGGTCGGGCTCCAGGCGCCGGCGGTGCTGCTCGTGGCGTTCATCCCGATGTTCCTGACGGCGCTCGCCTTCGCAGTGCTCAATCGCGCCGACCCGGATTGCGGCACCGCATTCTCCTGGAGCACCCGGGCGCTCGGTCCGTGGGTGGGGTGGATGGTCGGCTGGTCGATCACGGTCACCGGCGTGCTGGTCATCGGCTCGCTGGCGGACGTGGCCGCGTCGTACACGTACCTGCTGTTCGGGATCGAGGGGAGCGCCCTCGCGGTGACGGTGCTGGCCGTCGTGTACATCGTCGCGATGACGGGACTGACCATCTACGGCACGGAGGCCAGCGGCCACGTGCAGAACGGCATGGTGATCCTGCAGATCGGCGGTCTGCTGCTGTTCGCCATCGTCGTCCTGGCCAAGGTGCTCGGCGGCGACGGGGTGGAGACCTCGGTCGATCCGTCGCTGTCCTGGCTCAACCCGCTGGAGATCGACTCGTTCGCGGCACTGTCGACCGGCATGCTCACCGCGGTCTTCATCTACTGGGGGTGGGAGAGCGCGGTCAACCTCAACGAGGAGACCACGGACTCCGCGACGACACCGGGCAAGGCCGCCGTCGTGTCGACGACCATCCTGCTCGTCACGTACATCCTCGTCGCGTTCGCCGTGCTCGCGTGGCTCGGGACCGCCGTCGGCGACCTGTACAACGACGACGAGAGCGTGCTGGCGGACATCGCGGGCGACGCCCTCGGCTCCCCGCTGGACAAGATCGTCGTCCTCGCGGTCCTCGTCTCGGCGCTCGCGTCCACGCAGACGACGATCCTGCCGGCGTCGCGCACGTCGCTGTCGATGGCCTCGCGCAAGGCGTTCCCGCGGTTCTTCGCGACGATCCACCCGCGGTTTCGCACCCCCTGGGTGGGCACCGCGCTGATCGCCGTCCTCGCGATCCTCTGGTACGTCCCGCTGAAGGCCGTGAGCGAGAACTTCCTCTTCGACTCGATCACGGCGCTCGGCCTGATGATCGCGTTCTACTACTCGATCACCGGCGTGGCGTCGGCGGTCTTCTACCGCAAGCAGCTCACGGACTCGGTCGGCAACCTGTTCAAGATGGCGATCCTTCCGGTGACGGGCTCGGCGATCCTGGCGTTCGTCTTCGTCAAGGCGATCATCACCTACGCCAACCCCGACGAGGCGTACTCCGGGTCGCTGTTCGGCATCGGCATCCCGCTCGTGATCGGCGGTGGGTTCCTGCTGCTGGGCCTGCTCGGCTCGGTGCTCTGGTACGTCTTCGCCGACGGGGAGTACTTCGAGGAGCCCAGGCAGATCGCCCCGGCGGAGACGCCGAAGCCCGTGCTGCCGTCGGACATCGGACGGTCGTAACGACGCCAGACGCGGTGCTACGCTCCTGCCACGCATGACGTTCTCGGCCGAACTCCGTCGTCTTCTCCTCCTCCCCCGCTAGGGGGAGCTGATGCGTGGCGGCCGCCTGATGCCGCAAACCACTGGAGAGAGACCGAGTTC
>SYBY01000130.1 GCA_005788585.1 Actinomycetota bacterium
AGCGCCTTCTCGACCTGCTTGCGCAGGCCCACGCGATCGAGCAGATCGGACTCGGCCAGCGTGCGTACGGCGCGCAGCGCGAGTCCCATGCTCTTGTCGGCGGTGGTCACGTCTCAGTCTCCTGGTCGGCGGGAACGACCGAGAGGTTACCTCGGTATAAATTTCTATGCAAGTAACCGAGATGTGATTTCGGCTTCTCCGGACGTTCACGGACCGGTCACAGCGCGGGACAGCGTGGCTGGAACGCTCCGCGCGCCGGTCCCCGTTCCCCCCGAAAGGACCCCATGTCCCAGACGTCCCGCGCGCTGGCGGCGCTGACCGCTGTCGCGGCGGCGCTCGCGCTCGCCCCTGCCTCCGCGAACGCCGCGCTGCCCCGCTCCGCCGACGCCCTCCTGCCCTACCCGGGCGAGGAGATCACGCTCATCAACCACCGCGGGCTGTCGCCCGGATTCCCCGAGAACACCCTCGCGGCGTTCCGCAACTCGGTCGCCCTCGGTGTCGACGCGATCGAGATCGACATGCGCGCGACGAAGGACGGCGAGATCGTGATCATGCACGACACGACCGTCGACCGGACGACGGACGGGACGGGCGCGGTCAGCGACCTCACGCTCGAGCAGATCAAGGCGCTCGACGCGGGTGGGGGAGAGCGCGTCCCGACGTACGAGGAGTCGCTCGAGGCGGTCAAGGGCACGGGCGTGCGCCTGCTGCTCGACATCAAGACCGCGGCGGTGACCGAGCGCGCGGTGCGGCTGACCGAGGAGCACGACATGGTCGACCAGGTCGTCGTCGGCCCGCGCACCGTGGCGAACCTGCAGTCGTTCAAGGCGCTGAACCCGGACCTCACGACGCTCGGCTTCATCGCGACGCCCGCCGACGCGACGCCGATGATCGAGGCTGGCGTCGACTACATCCGTCTATGGCCGTACTGGATCCTGCCGTCCCGCGATGACGAGGCGTGCAAGGCCGACTACGCGGCGCGGGTCGCGGCGTTCGAGCGCGGCGAGCGTGACCACCCGGGCTCGGCGTCATGCATCGTGCAGGACGTCGTCGACCAGGGCACACCCGTGTGGTCGACGGTCAACGACCTGAACTACGAGGGCATGGACGAGCTGCTGCAGCTCGGCGCGACGGGCCTGCTGTCCGACCTGCCGGCCGAGATGGACCGGCTGCTCGACGACATCGATGCCAAGCGGATGGCGTCGGCCACCGCGCAGGTGGGCGCGCTGACGGCGGCGGTGCGGCCGGCGGCGAATCCGCGGCGGCTGGTGTCCCGGCAGCTTGCGCTGCTGGGTCGTCTGCTGCGCGACCCGGGTGCCGCGTCGGCGGTCAACGCGGAGCTGAAGGCGCTGTCGCGTGACTACGCCCGGGCGGCGTCGGCCCAGGGTGCGCTCACGCGGGCTGCACGGCAGCTCGGCCGGGGCGACGTCGCGGGTGCGTGCTCCGCGCTGGCGGTCGTCGCCGAGCGGCTCGAAGGCGTGGCCGACCACGGCTGGGAGGCGCGCGAGATCCGGCGGACGCTGGCCTGCGCGGCGGCCTAGACGCGATCGACGTCAGGAAGCGGTCGCCTGGCGACCGCTTCCTGCGTCAGGTCCGGGCCTAGCGCTTCTTCGCCGCCACCTGGACGACCGTCCCGTCCAGGTGCGGGGTGCCCTTGCGGGCATTGCGGACGGCGAAGCGGATGCCGTCCTTGCTGATCTCCTCACCGAACGTGACCTTGCTCGGCAGCGGGATCGGCTTGCGGAACTGCACGTCGACCTTGTAGGCGTCGGGCAGGACCGACTCCAGCGCGGCCAGGCAGCGCGCCTTCGTCCACATGCCGTGGATGATCGCCTTGTTGAACCCGAGCGGCTTGGCCGTCAGGTCGTACAGGTGGATCGGGTTGCGGTCCCCGGACGCCGAGGCGTACCGGCGGCCCAGCCCGCCCTCCAGGCGCCACGTGGCGCTGACTGGCGGGTCCTCGACCTTCTCGTGCTCGACCTTCAGCGACGGGTCGCCCTTGCCCAGGCGCAGGTACGTCGACACGCCCTCCCACACGATGGTCCGGCCGGCCTTCGCCTGCGCGACCATGTCGAACTGCTTGCCCTTCGCGTGCGGGCGCAGCTTCGACGCGGTGACCTTGATCGACAGCGTCTCGCTCATGCTCACGGGACGGTGCTGCGTGATCGTGTTGTTGACGTGCACGAGGCCCACGGCGCCGAACGGGAAGTTCGGCTCGCCCATGAGCGCCATGTGCAGCGGGAACGCCAGCACGTGGATGTACGTCGACGGGACCGCGTCGCGCAGCGTGAAGCCGCAGACGCGGTTGTACGCCGCCAGCGCCTTCGCGTCGAACGTGACCTCGGGCATGACGAGCTCGAGCTCCGGCACGTCCTTGCCCGAGCCCGGGACGAACGGCAGCATCGACGCGCCCGGGATCATCGGGAGCGCCGCCTTGGCGTACAGCGGCAGGATGGAGGGCGGGCCCGAGAGCTCTCGCGTCGCCATCGTCCTACGCCCCCAGCAGCATCTGGCCGCAGACGCGCACGACGTTGCCGTTCAGGCCGCCGGACGCCGAGCTGGCGTACCAGGCGATCGTCTCGGCGACGTCGATCGGCAGGCCGCCCTGGTTCATCGAGTTCAGGCGGCGGCCCGGCTCGCGCACGGCGATCGGCATCGCGGCCGTCATCTGCGTCTCGATGACGCCCGGGGCGACGGCGTTGATCGTGATGCCGCGCTCGGCGACGACCGGGGCCATCGACTCGACCATGCCGATCACGCCCGCCTTCGACGTGGCGTAGTTGGTCTGGCCGCGGTTGCCCGCGATGCCCGCCATCGACGAGACGCCGATGATGCGCCCGCCCGACGGGATGCGCTTGCCCTTCAGCAGGGCGTCGTTGATGCGCTCCTCGCTGGAGAGGTTGATGTCGAGCACCGACTGCCAGCGGTCCTCCGGCATCTTCGCCAGCGTGCGGTCGCGCGTGACGCCCGCGTTGTGCACGACGAGGTCCACCCCCGCCTTGAAGTGCGCCGCCAGGACCTTCGGGGCGTCGTCGGAGGTGATGTCGAGCTCGATCGCCTCGCCGTCGAGCCGGTCGGTGACCTTCTTGAGGTCCGCACCGAGCTGCGGGATGTCGAGGCCGA
Organism: Actinomycetota bacterium; assembly: GCA_005788585.1. The sequence goes on from SYBY01000130.1 coordinate 3,124, forward strand.
CGACCGACGCGCCATCGCGCGCCAGCGTCTCGATGATCGCCTCGCCGATACCGCGCGACGCGCCGGTGACGAGGGCCGTCTTGCCGGCGAGCGGACGCTCCCAGTCGATGTCGGCGGGGACCGGCTGGCCGGGCGTGACGCGCGCGACCTGGCCGGACACGTACGCCGACTTCGGCGAGAGGAAGAACCGCAGCGTCGAGCCGATCAGGTCCTCGGCGCCCGGCGCGACGTAGACGAGCTGGGCCGTCGCGCCCTTGCCGATCTCCTTGCCCAGCGACCGGGTGAAGCCCTCCAGCGCGCGCTGCGCCGTGTGCTCACGCGGGTCCTTCGTGTCCTCCGGCGGCGTGCCCAGGACGAGCACGCGGCCCGAGCTCTGCACCTTGCGCACCGACGGGTGGAAGAACCGCTGCAGCTCGACGAGCTCGGCGGAGTCCTTGATGCCGGTCGCGTCGAACACGAGGCCCTTGAAGCGACGGTCGCCGCCGGCCTCCGGGTTGAACACCGACGCGTCGAGGCCGGCGTCCGCCGCGGCGCTGCGCAGCTCGGGCGCCAGCGTCGTGGCGGTGTCGATCTTCGCCTCGCCCAGCACCGCGGCGATGGACGACGAGAGACGCCCGCCCGGCGCAGCGCCGACGAGCACCTGGCCCTTGACGACCGGCTGGCCCGGGGCGTACCGGTCCAGCGCCGTCGGCTGCGGGAGCCCGACGCGCTTGGCGATGAACCCGCCCGGAGGCGAGTTGACGATCTGGGTGTACAGGTCCTGGCTCACTTGGCTCCCCCTGCGGACTCGAGAATGGCGACGACGCCCTGACCGGCGGCGGCGCAGATGCTGATGACCCCGCGGCCCGAGCCGCGCTCGGACAGCTCCTTCGCCAGGCCGGCGACGATGCGCCCGCCCGTGGCGGCGAAGGGATGGCCGGCGGCCAGCGAGCCGCCGTTGATGTTGAGCTTCTCGGTGTCGATCGACCCGAGCGGCGCCGAGCGGCCCAGGCGCTCCTTGCAGAACACCGGGTCCTCCCACGCGGCGAGCGTGCACAGGACCTGCGCGGCGAACGCCTCGTGGATCTCGTAGATGTCGAAGTCCTGCAGCGTGATCCCGGCGCGGTCGAGCATCGTCGGCATCGCGTACGCGGGCGCCATGAGCAGGCCCTCGCGCTTGTGGACGTGGTCGATCGCGGCCGTCTGCGCCTCGGTGATGTAGGCGAGGATCGGCAGGTTGCGCGCCTTGGCCCACTCCTCGCTGGCGAGCAGCACCACGGAGGCGCCGTCGGACAGCGGGGTGGAGTTCGCCGCGGTCATCGTGCCCTCGGGGCCACCGAAGACCGGCTTGAGCTTGGCGAGCTTCTCCGGGGTCGAGCCGGGGCGCAGGTTCTGATCGCGCTCCAGGCCGAGGTACGGGGTCAGGAGGTCGTCCTGGAAGCCCTTGTCGTAGGCGGCGGCCAGGGCGTTGTGGCTGCGGATGGTCAGCTCGTCCTGCGCCTCGCGGGTGATGCCCCACTCGGACGCCATGATCGCGCAGTGCTCGCCCATCGAGAGGCCGGTGCGCGGCTCCTGGTTGGCCGGGATCGCGGGCTTGATCATGCCCGGGCGAAGGCGGGTCAGGAGCTTCAGGCGACCCGCCGTGTCCGGGATGCGGTTGGCGTCGAGGAGGACCTCGCGGAGGTCGTCGTTCAGCGCCAGCGGCGCGTCGGACGTGGTGTCGACGCCGCCGGCGATGCCGGCGTCGATCTGGCCGAGCGCGATCTTGTTCGCGACGGCGATCGTCGTCTCCATGCCGCTGCCGCAGGCCTGCTGGACGTCGTACGCCGGGGTCTCCGGGGCGAGCTTGCTGCCGAGGACGACCTCGCGGGTGAGGTCACGGTCACGCGGGTGCTTCAGGACGGCGCCGGCGACGACCTCGCCGAGCGTCTCGCCCTGGAGGTTGTAGCGCTCGATGAGCCCGTCGAGGGCGGCGGCGAGCATGTCGCTGTTCGACGCATGCGCGTACGGGCCGTTCGATCGCGCGAACGGGATCCGGTTGCCGCCGACGACGGCGACGCGGCGCACGGTGGGAGTCATGGGTTGGGTTCTCCTGATGTGGTGTCTGGGAGTTCGGAGACCTGCCGGAGGCCCGGCTGGATGGTCGCGATGAGAAGTTCGGCCGCGTAGTTGGCCGGGATGGCCTCGGAGCGCAGCCACCAGCGTGCGGTGGCCTCGACCGCGCCGAGAATGGCGGTGGACAGCACCTCGGTCTCGACGCGGACCTGCTCACGCTGCTCCGGCGGGAACTGCTGGAGCGACGCGCTGGCGACCGCATCGAGGATCTGTTCGCGGTACTGCGCGACACGGTCGGCGATCTCGCCGCTGGCCGGCAGGGTCTCGTCGAAGAGCACCGCCCACGAGGCGCGGTCCTGTTCGACGAAGGCGAAGAAGGCGCGGATGCCGTCACCGAGCGCGTCGGCCGGCCGGTTCGCGCCGGCGACGGCGTCGACGATCGTGGAGACCAGTGCGTCGGCGCTCTGCTCCAGGCACGCGAGGTACAGGCGTTCCTTGTTGCCGAAGTAGTTGTAGAGCAGCGGCTTGGTGACGCCGACGGCGGCGGCGACGTCGTCCATCGTCACCGCCGTGAACCCGCGCTCGGCGAAGAGCGCATGGGCGGCGGTGAGCGTCTGCTCCATCCGCTCGGCGCGGGGCAGGCGGGTGCGGGTGGCGGGCGCGGCATCCACGGCGACGCGGATGTTACCGAGGTAGAAATTTCTATGCCGGTAAGGTGCCAGCGGTCGGTAAAGCTGGCGCGTTGGCACTCGAACGTTCGACGGTTGGTCCCTATCGAGGTCGTGACGTTTGTGACAACATGCGGGCCCTGTGAACAGCCTCGCCCCGGCCAGAATCCTGATTCTTGCGCACCGCACGGCGGCCACGCCGGTGCTCCTGGATGCCGTGCGCACGCGCGCCGAGGAAGGCGAGTGCGAGTTCACGCTGCTCGTGCCCAACGTGCCTCTCGCGCTGCGGCGTGCGGAGGACGTGGCCGTCGGCGCGGGCGGGCCGGAGTCCGAGGCCCAGATGATCCTGGACCTCGCGCTGCCGCTGCTCGAAGAGGCGTGCGGGCAGCCGGTCCGCGGGCTCGTGGGCGACCCGAACCCGCTGAGCGCCGTCGCCGACGCGATCAACCGCCACGGCCCGTTCGACGAGGTCATCCTCTCGACGCTGCCGCGCCGCGTGTCCCGC
>SYBY01000131.1 GCA_005788585.1 Actinomycetota bacterium
AGAGGCGGCTCCGGTAGCCTGCTCGCGAGTGCATCAGACGACTCTCAAGCGCACCCCGCTCTTCGAGCGCCACCAGGCGGCGGGGGCCAAGATCGTCCCCTTCGCGGGGTGGGAGATGCCCGTGCAGTACGAGGGCATCCGTGCCGAGCACCAGGCCGTCCGGACGGACGCCGGCGTGTTCGACGTCTCGCACATGGGCGAGATCGAGACCCGCGGCGAACAGGCCGAGGCGTTCCTCCAGCGGATCCTCAGCAACGACGTCACGAAGCTCGCGGTCGGCGGCGCGCAGTACTCGCTGCTGACCAAGCCCGACGGCGGGGTCATCGACGACCTCTTCACGTACCGGCTCGCGCCCGACCACTACCTGACGGTCACCAACGCGTCGAACCACGAGAAGGACCTCGCGTGGTTCATCGAGCAGGCCCGCGAGTTTCCCGGCGCCGTCGTCCGCGACAGCGCCGAGGACTACGCGATGCTCGCCGTCCAGGGACCGCGCGCCCGCGAGATCGTCCAGGCCTTCGCCGACGGCCCGCTGCCGTCCCGGATGACCGCGGGCCGCCGCCTGCTCGCAGGCCGTTCGGTGCTCGTCGCCGGCACCGGCTCCACCGGCGAGGACGGCGTCGAGCTGCTCATCGACCCGGCCGACGCGCCCGCGATCTGGGACGAGCTGCTCAAGCGCGGCGCCACCCCGGTCGGGCTGGGCGCGCGCGACACGCTGCGCCTGGAGGTCTGCTTCCACCTGTACGGCAACGACCTGATGGAGGACCGCGACCCGATCGCGGCCGGCCTCGGCTGGGCCGTCAAGGAGGACACGGGGTTCATCGGCGCCGACGTCATCGCGCAGACCCGCGCGGCGGGTCCCGCCGAGAAGCTCGTGCCGTTCAAGCTCACCGACAAGGGGATCGCGCGGCAGGGCAACGCGATCCTGTCCGGTGGCGAGGAGATCGGCGTCGTGACCAGCGGCACGCTCTCGCCGAGCCTCGATGTCGGCATCGGCATGGGCTACGTCCGCCCGGAGTTCGCCACGCCCGGCACCCCACTGGAACTTGACGTCCGGGGCAAGGTGCGCCCGGCCGTCGTGGCCACCAAGCCCCTGTACCCCGACGAGGAGACCGATGGCTGACGCCTCCTATCCCGAGGACCTCCTGTACCACCCCGAGCACGACTGGGCGAAGATCGAGGACGACGTCGCCACGTTCGGCGTCACCTGGTTCGCGCAGGACGCGCTCGGCGAGGTCGTCTACTTCGACCCGCCCGAGGTGGGCACGACCGTCACCAAGGACGAGCCGTACGCGGAGGTCGAGTCGGTCAAGGCCGTCAGCGACGTCTTCGCGCCGCTCTCCGGGGAGATCATCGAGGTCAACACCTCCCTGGGCGACTCGCCCGAGACCATCAACTCCGACCCCTACGGAGAAGGCTGGATGGTCAAGGTCAAGCTCAGCGACGTATCTGAGACCGATGTCCTGATGGATCAGGCCACCTACCTCGAGAGCCTCAGTTAGGAACCGACATGACCCTGTACACCGCCGTCACCGACGATGACCGCCAGGCGATGCTCGACGCGATCGGCGTCGCCTCGGTCGACGAGCTGTTCGAGACGATCCCGGCCGCCCTGCGGATGGCCGAACGCCTCGACCTGCCCGAGGGGATGGCGGAGCAGGAGGTCTACAACCACCTGCGCGAGCTCGCGTCGAAGAACACGAGCGCCGAGGACGAGATCACGTTCCTGGGCGCCGGGATGTACGACCACTACATCCCGTCGATCATCGACATGCTGCTCGGCCGGTCGGAGTTCCTGACCCCGTACACGCCGGACCAGCCGGAGATCAGCCAGGGCGGCCTGCAGGTGATGTTCGAGTACCAGACGGCCATGAGCGAGCTGACGGGCCTGCCGGTCAGCAACGCGTCCGTCTACGAGGGCCCGAGCGCCGTCGGCGCCGCCGGCTACCTCGCGAAGCTCACGAACGGCCGCACGCGCTTCCTCGTCAGCCGCGGCATGCATCCGCACAGCCGGGCGACGCTCGAGACGCTGTCGGTCGGCTACGGCACGACGGTCGAGGAGATCCCGCTCGCGAACGGGGTCACCGACCTCGACGCGCTGCACTCGATGCTCGGCGACGACGTCGCCGCCGTGTTCATCCAGCAGCCGAACTTCCTGGGCGCGATCGAGGACGTCGCCGCGTTCAGCGACGCCGCCCACGCCCACGGCGCGCTGGCGATCGCCGCGGCCGATCCGCTGACTCTCGGCGTGCTCGAGGCGCCGGGCAACCAGGGCGTCGACGTGTGCGTCGGCGAGGGTCAGACCCTCGGCAACCGCCTGGACTTCGGCGGCCCGTCGTTCGGCTTCTTTTGCGCCACCGAGGCACACCTGCGCAAGATGCCCGGCCGCATCGCGGGGGAGACGAAGGACGTCGACGGCCGCCGCGGCTTCGGGCTCACGCTGCAGACGCGCGAGCAGCACAGCCGCCGCGCGCAGGCGACGGCGAACAGCGGCCCGTCGCAGGCGCGC
>SYBY01000132.1 GCA_005788585.1 Actinomycetota bacterium
CCTCGGCCGCCTCGCCTCGCGCCACGCTGCCGCGGCCGGCGGGCAGGGGCGCGTCGACGATCGCGGCGTGCACGGCCCGCGCGAGGTCGCCGGCCGATGCGAACCGGTCGTCCGGGTCCTTCGCCAGCGCCCGGGCGATGACCGCGTCCATCGCCTCCGGGACGCCGTCCGTCTGCGACGGGCGCGGCGGCGCGTCGTGCAGGTGCGCGGAGATCGTCGCCGGAACCGTGTCGCGCCGGAAGGGCGGCGTCCCCGTCAGCGCGGTGTGCAGCACGCACCCGAGCGCGTAGACGTCGCTGCGCGCGTCGGTCTTCTCGCCGCGCAGGTGCTCCGGCGCCATGAAGTCGACGGTGCCGACGAACTCACCGCTGTCGGTCACCCGCGTCTCGGCGTCGACCAGGCGCACGACACCGAAGTCCGTGAGGTAGGCGTGCTCGCCACGGGCGCCGGCCGCCAGCAGCACGTTGGCGGGCTTGACGTCGCGGTGCACCAGGCCCGCGGCATGCGCGGCGTCGAGCGCCGCGGCGACCTGGGCGATGAGCGCGTCGACGCGGCGCACCGGCAGCGGGCCGTGCTCACGCAGCAGGTGGCGCAGGTCCGTCCCGTCGACGAACCGCATGACGAGGTAGAGCTTGCCGTCCTCCTCGCCCGCGGCGTAGACCGGGATGACGTTCGGGTGGTCGATGGACGCCGTCAGGCGCGCCTCGCGCTCGAAGCGGGCGCGGAAGTCCGGGTCCGCGGCCCGGTCGCCCGCGATGAGCTTCAGTGCCACCGGCCGGCCGAGCTGCAGCTCCGTGCCGCGATAGATCACGCCCATGCCGCCGCGGCCGACCTCCGCTTCGATGCGGCAGCCGGCGAACTCGGTCCCTGGGCGGAGCTCGGCCATCGCCACTGATTGTGACGGGTGCGGCACCGCTCCTTTCCGCAGGTCGCCGGGTTCAGGGATCAGACGACGGTGCAGGGACCCGCCTCGCGGGAAGAGCCGACGCCCCACCCCAGGGGGCCTGAGGAGATGTGATGCAGAGAGTGCTGCTGGCGGCGGCGTGTGCCGTCGGATTCGTCCTGTCCGCAACCAGCCCGGCGATGGCGATCCCATCGCTGTCGGGCGGCCAGATCACGCCAGACGATCCCACCGCGGGCGCGCACTCCGACGTCGCGATCGCGTTCGACGTCGACGACCTCGGCCCCACCGGCGCACCCGGCGACGACCTGCGCCACCTCGACCTCAACCTGCCGCCCGGCCTGCTCGGGGACCCCGGCGCCGCCCCCGCCTGCGCCTTCGCCGACCTCGAGCGCAATGCGTGCCCGGCGGCGTCGCGCGTCGGCAGCACGGTCATCCGCGCCGATCTGAAGCTGAGCGCCATCGAGCTGACCGACCAGCGCATCAACGGCGACATCTTCATCGTGCCCACCCGCGGCACGGAGCCCGCCCGGCTCGGCATCGTGCTGCGCCCGAAGATCCCGATCATCAACGTGCCGCTCGACCCGATCGCGCTCGAGAGCCCGGCCCGGGTGCGCACCGCGACCGACGGCGGCCTGACCGCCTCGCTCCGCGACCTGCCGAGAACCCAGAGCACCCCGCTCGGGATCGCCGCGCTGAAGATCACGCGCCTGGAGATGCGCCTGTTCGGGACGGCCGGCAGCGGGAACGCGTTCCTGACGAACCCCACGTCCTGCGCGCCGGCCGTCCTCCGCGTCGACGCCACGACCTACAACGGCGTCAACGGGACGACCAGCGGTGCGTTCACGCCGGCCGACTGCGGCTCCGTCCCCTTCGCCCCGGGCCTCGGTGTCGAGGCCGACCCGGTCGCCGCCGATGTCCCGACGGCCGCCGGGGTCACCGTGACGCTGCCGTTCAGCCGTGACCCGTCGGTCCGCGCCCAGAGCCAGCCGCGCCGCGCCGTGGTCAAGCTGCCGACCGGGTTCGAGCTGTCCCCCACCGTCGGCTCGGCCGGCGATCTCGCCGGCTGCTCGGACGCGCAGTTCGCCAAGAGCTCCGCCGCACCGTCGACCTGTCCGGCGTCCTCGCAGGTCGGCACCGTCGCGTTCAGCTCCCCGCTGGTGCCCGAGCCGCTGCAGGGCCGCGTGTTCATCGCCGACCCCGCGCCCGGCGCGCCGCTGATCCGGATCTTCATCGTCGCCGAGCAGGGCGGCGCGCAGGACGCGCTGCGCATCAAGCTCGAAGGCGTCGTCGAGCCCGACGAGCAGACGGGCCAGATCACCACGACGCTCGACGACATCCCGCCGCTGCCGTTCACGTCGTTCGCGCTGCGGTTCCGCGGCGGCGCGCACGCCGTGATCTCCACGCCGCGGTCGTGCGGCGCCTACACCGGCACGTCGCGGATGACCCCGCACTCCGGAGCGGCTGACGCGACACCGAGCGGTGCCATCGCGATCGGCGGCGACTGCCCCGACCCCAACGCGTTCGCGCCCGTGCTCGGCTTCGGCTCCCAGCCCGCCCAGGCCGAGTGGGACACGACCGTCGTCACCGGCATCGTCCGTCCGGACCGCCAGGCGCGGCTGAAGTCCATGGCCGTGGCCCTGCCGCCGGGCGTGCTCGGCCGGATCAACAAGGTGCCGGCCTGCCCCGTCGACGCGGCGCGCGCGAACCAGTGCTCCGAGGCCTCCCGCGTCGGGACGGTCGCCGCGACTGCCGGCCCGGGTGCCCGGCCTCTCGCGGTCGAGGGCCCCGTGTACCTGACCCAGAGCTTCGGCGGCTCGTTCGCCGGCCTGTCGATCGTCGTCCCCGCGCGGGTCGGCCCGATCGACCTCGGTGTCTCGGTGACGATGGCGCAGCTGTACGTGCGCCCGAACGACCAGGGCCTGAACGTGTACGCCGCGGACATCCCGACCCGGCTGCGTGGCATCGCGCTCGGCATCCGCAGCCTGGAGCTGCGACTCGACCGCCCCGGGTTCACGTTCAACGCGACGAACTGCTCGCCGCTGCCGGTGCAGGCCAGCTTCACCAGCGACCTCGGCGGCACCGGCGCCGGGGGTGCCACCTACCAGGCGACCGGCTGCGAGAACGTGCCGTTCGTCCCGACGATCGAGACCGAGCTGACCGGCGGGCGCGATGAGCTCGACGAGAACGGCCACCCCGGCCTCGACGTCACGGTCCGCCAGACTGAGGACCAGCTCAACACGCGGGGCGTCAAGGTCGTCCTGCCCGAGAACATCGCCGCCGACCCCGACCGGCTGGACCGCACGTGCCCGCTGGAGCGCTTTGAGCGCAACGATTGCCCCGCGAGCGCCGTGATCGGCACCGCGACGGCGCGCACGCCGATTCTCGACCAGCCGCTCACCGGCGAGGTGCTGTTCGTGCTCGTGCCCGGCAGCGCGCTCCCGGAGCTGCGGCTGAAGCTCAAGGGCCCGATCGACATCAACCTCGCCGGCAAGGTGTCGGTCCAGGGCACCCGGCTCGTCAACGAGTTCGAGGGGATCCCGGACGTGCCGCTGTCCGAGTTCCGCCTGGAGCTCAACAGCGGCGCGCGCAGCCCGCTGATCGCGTCCGAGGACCTCTGCACGACACGCCCGAAGGTCGACGCCACGTTCACGTCGCACACCGGCAGGACCCGGGACCGGACGGAGAACGCCGAGGCGCCGGACTGCACCGCGAACGCGAACCTGCGGATCAGCTCCCTGCGCGACGGACGACCTTCGCTGCGTCTCCGGGTGCTCGGCACCACCGGGAAGGTCGGTCAGCTGCGGCTCAAGCTCCCGCGCGGCGTGCAGCTCGACCGCACCCGCGCGCGGAACCTGATCCGCCTGCAGGCCGCCGGGATGTCGAGCAGCGCGCGGCGCCGGGCGCGGGTCACCGTCTACAAGACCCGCATTGACATCACGCTGCCCGGCAGCGGCGCACAGCGGGTGAACGTGCTGCTGCGCCAGGGCGCGTTGCGCGTCGGCCCGCTGACGCGGCGGCGTAGCAACCCGCAGCTCGAGTTCCGGCTCGACGTCGCCCAGCCCGACAGCGCGCGCCGCAGCCGGGACCTGCGCACGCGGCCGGTCCGCAGCGTCGGATGACTCCCCTGGCGCGCGGCTGAGCGGCCGCGCGCCAACCCCCTGACGCATTGAACCTCCGAACAACATGCCGGGAACAGGTGTAGAGACACCGTGCGCCGGGTAACCGGCCCGTCATAGGGAGAGAGCGCCGCGGTGCCAGTGGATGGGCATCGCGCTGATGGGGAGGTCGTGATGCGTCGAGTCGTTGTCTGCGCTGTGGCTGTGGCCGCGGCACTGATCGCTGTGCCGGGAGCCGCCTTGGCGGCGTCTCTGGACAACCCGCAGGCCAGTCCGGCCGACCTCACCGCAGGGGCGCATTCCGACTTCACGCTGCGCTTCAACCTGTCGGACCTCGGCAACGTGGGCGCGGGCGGCGACGACCTGCGCCACCTCGACCTCGACCTGCCGCCAGGCCTCGTCGGGGACACGGGCGCGGCGCTGACCTGCTCGTTCGCGAACCTCCAGGCCGACTCGTGCCCGGCCGGAGCCACCGTCGGATCCACCAACGTGAGCGCCGACATCCAGGTCTCCGTACTGCCCCTCGAGAACCAGACGATCAACGGCTCGATCTTCAACATCCCCACTCGCGGGACCGAGCCCGCACGCCTCGGCATCGTCCTGCGACCCACCCTGCCGGTCATCGGTACGCCACTCGACAAGGTCGTCCTCGAGTCGCCGGTGCGCGTACGCACGCCCGGCGACGGCGGGCTGACGGCGTCGCTCCGCGACCTGCCCACCACCCAGTCGACCCCGCTGGGCGTCGCGTCGCTGCAGATCCGCCGGTTGACGATGGTCCTGTTCCGCCAGGCCGGAACCGGTCAGGCATTCATGACCAACCCGACGAGCTGCGCTCCCGCAACCACCCGCATCACCGCGAGCTTCTACCAGGACACTCCGAAGACGGGGACGACCTCGTTCACGCCGACCGGGTGCACGACCACTCCCTTCGCGCCCACCATGGAGGTCGGGGCGGACCCGGCGGGAGCGGACGTCCCGACCGCGGCGTCCGTCACCGTGCGGCTGCCGTTCAACCGCACCCCGTCCGCCCGCGCGCAGAGCCAGCCGCGGCGCGCTGTGGTGGCGTTGCCGGAGGGGTTCGAGCTCGCCCCAACGATCGGCTCCGCCGGTGACCTGGCCGGCTGCTCGGACGTCCAGTTCGCCAAGACCTCTCCGGCGCCGTCGACCTGCCCGGCCGCCGCCCAGATCGGCACCGTCCGGTTCCGCTCGCCGCTCATCGCCGAGGAGCTGACCGGCCGGGTCTTCCTCGCCGAGCCCGCACCGGGAACGCCCCTCATCCGGGCGTTCATCGTCGCCGAGCAGAGCGGCGCCGCCGACGCGCTGCGCATCAAGCTCCAGGGCGACGTGAGCGTCGACGAGCGTACGGGCCGCGTGGTCACGCTGCTCGACGACATCCCGCCGCTGCCGTTCACGGAGTTCACCCTGACCTTCCGCGGCGGACAGCACGCCGCCTTCGCGACCCCGCGGGCCTGCGGCACCTACACCGGCACCGCCCTGTTCAGCCCCCATTCCGGCGGACCCGACGCGTCCGCGAGCGGGAACGTCGCAATCGCCGGGGACTGCCCGGATCCGGCCGCGTTCGGCCCCACCGCCTCGGTGTCCACCTCTCCCACCCAGGCCGGGGCCGACGCGGTCGTCTCCACCCTCCTCGAGCGCCCAGACCGCCAGGCGCGGCTGCGGTCCATGCAGGTCTCGCTGCCGCCGGGCCTGCTCGGGCGCGTCGCGAGCGTGCCGCAGTGCGAGGCAGGCGCCGCCGCTGCCGGGGCATGCCCGGCCGAGACGCGCGTCGGCACCGTGACGGCGACCGCGGGCGCCGGGCCCGCCCCGCTGACGGTGCAGGGCCCCGTGTACCTGACCCAGAGCCTCGGCGGGTCGTTCGCCGGCCTCTCGATCGTCGTCCCGGCGAAGGTCGGCCCGCTCGACCTCGGCAACTCGGTGACGCTCGCCAAGCTCTTCGTGCGGCCCAACGACCAGGGCCTGAACGTCGTCGTCGATGAGGTCCCGCTGCGGCTGAAGGGCATCGCACTCTCCATCCGCTCGCTGAACCTGGCACTCGACCGGCCGGGCTTCACGTTCAACGCGACGAACTGCGCGCCCATGCCGGTCAGCGCGTCGTTCGGCTCGGACCTCGGCGGATCGGCCGTCTTCAACTCCACCTACCAGGCGACCGGCTGCGAGGCGCTCCCGTTCGCTCCGAAGATCGAGGCGACGCTGACCGGCTCGCGCCGCGACGTCAACGAGAACGGGCACCCCGGCCTGACCGCTGTGGTCAGCCAGATCCCCGGCGAGGCGAACACGAGCTCCGTGGCCGTCACGCTCCCGGCCGGCGTGGCCGCCGATCCGGACCGCCTGCGCAACGCCTGCCCGCTGGCGAAGTTCGACGCCGGCGCGTGCCCGGCATCGTCGACCATCGGAACCGCGACCGCGGTGACGCCGCTGCTCAACTCGACCCTGAACGGCAACGTCGTCTTCGTCCTGGCCCCGGGCAGCGCGCTGCCCCAGCTGCGTCTGCAGTTGCGCGGTCAGCTGCCGATCGACCTGCTCGGCAAGGTCGGTCTCGGGAGCGGGAACCGGCTCGTCAACGAGTTCGGCGGCATCCCGGACGTGCCGTTGTCACGCTTCGAGCTGAAGCTCGCCGCTGGTGCGAAGAGCCCGCTGCTCAACGCGCGCGACCTGTGCTCGAGCAACCCGCGGATCGCCGCGACGTTCCGCGCGCACAGCGGCAAGACGTCGGCACGGACGATCACACCCGTCGTCGAGGCCTGCGCCCCGAAGGCAACGGTCCGCGTGAGCTCCCTGCGGCGCGGCCGGCCCGCGATCCGCCTGCGGGTCGACGGTGCCGGCAAGAAGGTGACCAAGGTGCGCCTGAAGGTGCCGAAGGGGCTGGCGCTGAACACCCGCACCGCGCGTCGCCTCATCCGCGTGCAGGCCGCCGGCGCCCGTAAGGGCACGCGGGCGACGATCCGCGTCTTCAAGTCGCGCGTCGACGTGACGATCCCCCGCGGGGGCGCCAACCGGCTCAACGTCCTGCTGCGGACCAAGGCGGTGCGCGTCGGCCCGAAGCTGCGCCGACGCTCCAACGCCCGGCTGCAGTTCCGCCTGGACGTCTCCCAGCCCGGCGTCAAGCAGCGCAAGACCAACCTCCGCACGCGGCCCGTCCGGCGCGTCTGAAGCTACCCCCCAAGGCCTCACCCCCGTCGCCCACTCCCCCCTCGGGCGACGGGGGTCATGGTCTTCAGTCGGTGCGGGGACCCGGGACGTTGCGGAACTGGAACGCGGCCGGCTCGCGGCCGGCCTGCACGAACCAGCACTCGCCGCTGACGTCCTCGCTGAACAGCCGGATGGCCGCCTCGGCGGGCTGCTCGGCGGTCATCATCGGGAACCCCTGCTGCGCGAGCGCGTCGGCGATCGGTGCGGTGATGCCCGACTCGGCGAAGCCCGGGCAGAGCGCGTTCAGGCGGATGCCGTCGGCGGCGAGCGCGGGCCCGGCCGAGCGCACGAGGCCGACCACCGCGTGCTTGTTCGCGGTGTAGACACTGTCGAAGGGCATGCCGACCAGGCCGGCGAGCGACGCGGTCGCGACGACCGCCCCGCCCCCGCGGGCCTTCAGCGCGGGCAGCGCGTGGTGCAGGCCGAAGAACACGCCGTCGAGGTTGGCCCCCATCGCGCGGCGGTAGAGCGCGAGGTCGAAGTCCTCCCCGATGCTGCACCCCGTCGACACGCCGGCGTTCAGGTGCACGAGGTCCAGGCCGCCGTGGCGCCGGACGACCTCGTCGACCAGCCGCGCGTTGGCGTGGAAGTCGCTGACGTCGCAGGGGATGAAGTCGCCGCCGATCTCCTCGGCGAGCAGCCGCCCGCCCGGCTCGTCGAGGTCGGAGACGACCACCGTCGCCCCGCGCGCCGCCAGGCCGCGCGACGTGGCGGCGCCGAGGCCGCCGGCGCCGCCCGTGACGATCGCGACCTTGCCGTCGAACTCAGTGCTCACGCGTCATGTCCTCCACCCGCGCGGCGAGGTCCTCGATGAGCGACCCGAACTGCAGGATGAAGGGGTCATCGGTGGTCCCGGCCCGCGCGCGCTTGTAGTTGCCCTCCATGAAGACGATGAGCTTCCACGATGCGAGCACGCGGTACCAGCCCAGGTCGCCGGTCGGCCGGCCTGAGCGCTCGGCGTAGCGCGCGACGAGCTCCTCGCGGGTGGGGAAGCCCGGCTGCCTGGTGACCGGCGACAGGTCCATGCCCGCGATCTCGGGATCGCCCGGGTCGGTCCACATGACCATCAGGTAACCGAGGTCGGCCAGCGGGTCGCCGATCGTCGCCATCTCCCAGTCGAGGATCGCGGCGAGCTTCGCCGGCGTGCCCGGCGCGAACAGCGTGTTGCCCAGGCGGAAGTCGCCGTGCACGATCGTCGCGGGCGGCGAGTCGGGCAGGCGCTCGCCCAGCCAGCGGCCGACCGTCTCGACCGCGGGGACCTCGCGCGTCTTGTTGTGCTCCCACAGCCCGAGGAACCGGCGCAGCTGACGCTCGAGGTAGCCGTCGGGCTTGCCGAAGCCCTCCAGGCCGGCGTCGCGCCAGTCGACGGCGTGCAGCTCGACGAGGGCGTCGATGAGCTCCTCCCCCACCCTGCGGCGCTCGGCCTCGGGCGACAGGTGCTCCGGCAGGGTGTCGACGAGCACGTCGCCCTCGACCTTCTCCATCACGTAGAACGGCGCGCCGATGAGCTCGGGGTCGTCGCCGACCGCAAGCACCCTCGGCACCCGTGCGCGGCCGTCGAGCGCGCCGATCACGCGCGCCTCGCGCAGGACGTCGTGCGCGCTGGGCGGCAGCGGCCCGCGCGGGGGGCGGCGCAGGACGACCTCGGTCCCCCCACGCCGGACGGCGAACGTCACGTTGGAGTGGCCGTCGCCGATCGGGGTCAGCTCGGGCGTGCTGCCGGGCTCGCCGACGCCGTGCTGGTCGAGGAACGCGGTGAGCGTGTCGAGGATGACGAGCGGCTCGCGCGCGTCGGGCGCGATGTCCCCGCGGGTCGCGACGACGTCGTCGGGAGCGAGCGGGACGGCCATCAGGTCAGGTCCCCCGCCGCGACGCGCGTGCTCTCACCCTTGCGCGCGAGCTGCAGGCACGCGCGCGCCATGACCATCCGGTGCACCTCGCTGGCGCCGTCGTAGATCCGCGCCGACCGCGCGTCCTCGTAGATGCGCGCGACCGGCAGGTCCTTCGCGACCCCGGCCGCGCCGTGGATCTGCACGGCGCGATCGGCGATCCGGCCGAACGCCTCGCTGACGAACGTCTTGGTCATCGCCACCTCCTGGCGGTGCGGCAGTCCGTGTTCGACCTTCCACGCGGTGTGCAGGACCATGAGCCGGCTGGCGTAGAGGTCCATCGCCGAGTCGGCGATCATGAACTGCAGGCCCTGCTGCTCGGCGAGCTCCTTGCCGAACGCGGTGCGCTCGGTCAGCCGGGCGGTCGCCAGATCGAGCACGCGCTGCGAGGCTCCGATCCACCGCATCGCGTGCGCCAGGCGCCCGCCCGCCAGCCGCTTCTGCGCGATGACGAACCCCTCGCCCTCCGCGCCGAGCAGGTTGGCCTGCGGGACGCGCACGTCCTCGAGCTCGATGACCGGATGGCCGCCCGGGTAGTGCGCGCCCATCCACTCGGGATGGCGCGCGACCGTCCAGCCCGGCGTGTCCGTCGGCACGAGGATGAGCGAGTAGTTGCGGTGCCCCGCGGCGTCGTCGTTCCCGGTCTTCGCGACGACGATGGCGATCGACGCACCCTCGGCCCCGGTGATGCACCACTTCGTCCCGTTGAGCACCCAGTCGCCGCCGTCACGGACCGCGGTGGTCTGCAGGTTCGTAGGGTCGCTCGATGCGACGTCCGGCTCGGTCATGGCAAAGCACGAGCGGATCTCGCCGGCGGCCAGCGGGCGCAGCCAGCGCTCCTGCTGGTCGTCGGTGCCCGCCATGAGCAGGGTGTGCATGTTGCCCTCGTCGGGCGCCATCGCGTTGATGGCCAGCGATGCCAGGATCGACACGCCGCAGATCTCGTTGACGAGCGCCATGCCCAGGACGCCGAAGCCGAGTCCGCCCCAGCGCTCGGGCAGATGCGGCGTGTAGATGCCGCGATCGCGCGCGCTGTCGCGCAGGCGCTCGATGACCTCCCAGGAGGTCAGGAGGTCGTCGAGGTCGGTGATCTCCGCCTCGGCGGGGAGCACCTCCTCCTCGACGAACGCCCGCACGCGGTCGAGCACCTCGCGCAGGTCCGGCGGGATCGTGAAGTCCATCGCGCGGATCGTATGCGCCACCACGGCCGGAGGGTGTCGCCTACCGTGCGCTTCCTCCGGCCGTGGTGTCGTCACGCGCCTAGGTCAGCCGGATGCGCTTCGTGGACGTGCTCCGGACGCGGGTCGCCGGGTCGGTCGCCGTGACCTTGACCGTGGCCGGAATCGACCGAGCGCGGACGAGCCGGCGCGCCGCCTTCTTCGTCAGCTTGATTCGGAGCGTCGCGGTCGCGCCCGCGCGGGGACGGGCCTTCCCCGTGCCCAACCGGGTGACCTTGCGCCCGAGCCCAAGCCGCCGGGCGGTCCGGGCGTCGACGGTCAGCGCCCCGGCAACCGTGCATGCGGTGGCGCAGCGCACCCGCATCGTCAGGCCCTTGCGCCGCACGGTGCGCAGAGACACCGAGCTCCGCAGGCCCGTCAGCGTGACCTTCGGCTTCGCGCCGCCACCGCTCGTCCCCGGCGTCTGGCCCTGCGCCGGTCCGCCCGCGGCAGGCGCGGGTGGCGACGCGACGCCCCAGTCGGGCTGCTCGCCCCCGGGGATCACGAGCGGCCGTGGCGCGGCGGCGCACCCGCCGAGGTCGCCGAGCTGCGCGACGTGGATCCCGTCGGCCTCCTGCCAGGCGAGCGCGCCACCGTCGGGCGACCAGGTCGGATCGTGCGGCGCATTGAGCCCGGTGATCGAGCAGCGGTACTGCGGCTGGGAGGGCGGACCGCCGGGCACGTCGTACAGGCGCAGCTCGCCGTTGCCGATCGCCGCAAGCCGGGTGCCGTCGCGGCTGACCTCACCGTCGGTCAGCAACGGAGAGACCGCCGGGTCGCCGAACCAGTTGGTCACCGACCCGTCGGCGTTGTAGAGGTCGGCGTGCAGCGTGCGCTCCTTCGCGTGCCACGCGACGAGCCGCCCGTCCTGCAGCCACGACGGCGTGAAGTAGCCGCCCAGCGTGCTGGTGATCTCACCGTTGACGGTGTTGCGGTCGCTGTACGACAGCGACGTGCGGGGGACCGTCGGGTCACCGATCCCGAGATCCGGCCCCATGTAGAAGTAGTGGTAGGCGACCAGCCGGCCGTCGGGCGACACCTTCGGCGCGAGCGGGCCGACGTAGAACGAGTTCTCGACGTCGACGGTCTCGACCGGCGGATTCAGTGGCTGCCCGGCGCGGTCCATGCGATGCAGGCGCCGCGGTGTGCGCCCGTTCTCCGCGGTCTGGCGCACCGCGACGACCGTCCCGTCGTCGGCCTGGCTCGGCCACGCGAACCCGCCGCCGCTGGTCAGCTGCGTGGCTGCCGAACCGTCGGGCGCGGTGAGGAAGACCTCCCCGCCCTTGGCGTACGCGATGCTCCCTCCGGGGTCGGCGGCTTCGGCTGGAGCGGCGGCCGCCAGAACGGCGAGCGCGGTGGGCAGGAGGGCATGCATCGTCTTCATGCCGGCGAACGTATGCGCCGCCCGCGCTCCGGGCATCAGGGACACCCCCAGGGTTGCTCCCCAGGGTTAGCGCGTCAGCTCAGCACCCACGTGTCCTTCGCCCCGCCCTGTTGCGACGAGTTGACCACCAGCGAGCCGCGCTTGAGCGCCACGCGCGTGAGTCCGCCCGGGGCCGCGCGCGGCCCCTCGGCGGTGAAGAAGACGAACGGGCGCAGGTCGACGTGGCGGGGCTCGAGCACCCCGTCGCCGACGACCGTCGGATGGGTCGACAGCGGAACGACGAGCTGGGCGACGTACTCCTCGGGCTCGGCCCGCACCTCGCTCAGCAGCGCCGCAAGTTCCGCGTCGTCGACGTCCCGGCACACGGTGACGCCCTTGCCGCCCTCGCCGTGGCGGTCCTTGACGACGTACGCGCGCGGATCGTCCAGGACCCGTTCCAGCGCGTCGCGCTCACCCAGCTCCAGGGTCGGGACGGACCGCAGCAGCGGCTCCTGGCCCAGGTACAGCCGGATGAGCTCCTCGACGTGCGCGTGGGTGAGCTTGTCGTCCCCCACTCCGGTGCCGAACCCGTTGACGATCCCGAGGCGGCCGTCCAGCCACGGCTCCAGCAGCGCCGCGGCGACCGGGGTCAGCGCGCCGCCAGGACCGTGCAGCAGGTCACTGTCGGTGCGGCGGTAGACGACGTCGATGTCGTGCGGGTGGCCGTCGGCGTCGCGGCGGCGCAGGCGCCCGAAGCGGCTGCGCTCGAGGTCGGCGAGCGTCACGAGCGGCACCCCGAGCTGGGCGGCGAGCCAGGCGTGCTCGTAGTAGGCGACCGACGACGGGCCGTCGGTCAGCACCACGGCCCGCGGGTCGTCCGTGCCGTGAGGCGCGGCGGCCCGCAGCGCGCCTCCGAGCAGCGCGAGGCTCTCGGCGGGCATGTCGCGGATCGGCGGCGTCGCGATACCGCGCGCGGCGAGCGCGCCGACGACGGCGCGGCGCGCAGCCACCGCATACGCCAGACCCGACGGTGTCCGCAGGTTGTCCTCGAGCACGAGCAGCGTGCCGTCGTCGTCGCGCACGATGTCCAGTCCACTGACGCCCAGCGCCGTCGCCGGTTCGGGCCAGACCCCGCGCAGGAGCGGCTCGTAGCCCTCGGTCTGCTCGATCTGCGCGTCGGTGATGATCCCCGCGTCGACGGCGAGCCGCGGCCCGTACGCATCGCGGACGAACGCGTCGAGCGCCCGGACGCGTTGCTCGAGCCCGGCCGCCAACGCCCGCCACTCGCCGACGCCCAGCACGCGCGGCACCGGGTCGACCGTGAACGGCCACCCACTCCCGTCACCGAACCGCACCCCGGCGGCGTCGAGATACGACCGCACGTCGGTGCGTAGGCCGTCGAGGTCGGCGCGCTTCAGCGCCTCGAGCAGCCCGAGTCCCGGCGCTCCCGAGGCCATCGCCTCATCCCAGGGGATGGCGGGCGGATCGGAGAGGCCGACGTCGATGCCAGTCACCAGTGGAGGATTGACCATCCCCGCCCGGAGCACCTTCGCCGCACGGCCAAACCGAAGGGCCTGCGGGTCGACCGTGCGTCCACCCACACGGGTGTTCACCGAGGGTGAACGGCGGACGAACGGGCTCGAACCAGGGGGTCTCCCGGTGCCTTTCTCCCGTGGTGCTGGCTCAATGGGTGGCACCCCGATCCCCTACCCCCGGAGGCCCACCATGTACCGCAGGTTCCGTCGTATCCCCCGTCCCGGCACCGTCCTCGGCGTCATCGCCCTGTCCGTCGCGCTGGGTGGGACCGCCCAGGCGCTGCCCGGCGTCGACGTCGTCGACGCTGACGACCTCGACAGCCAGACCGTGGCCAGCCGCGAGATCGAGAACAACACGGTCCGCTCGATCGACATCCACGCCGGCGCCATCCAGAGCAGCGAGCTGGGCACGATCGTCGTCCGATCGGCGACGACCGCCATCCCGGACGGCGGCTCCGGACGCGCCGAGGCCGAGTGCCTCGCGGGCGAGACGCCTGTCGGCGGCGGCGGCATGACCCAGCAGTCGGCGAGTGACGCCATCTTCCACGGCTCGCACCCGTCCATCGGCGGTGGCGTGACCCCGGTCGACGGCAACCCGTTCACCGACTGGAACGCGAAGGCCACGAACGTGGCGGGCGGCCTGGCCACCGTCGACGTGAAGGCCTACGTGCTCTGCTTGCAGTAGCGGGTCAGTCGCCCGCGAGGGCCCCCTCGGCCACCAGTGCCGCGAGCTCGGTGCGCGAACGCACGCCGAGCTTGCGGTACACCCGCCCGAGGTGGAACTCGACGGTCTTCGGGCTGAGGTACAGCTCCGCCGCGACCTCGCGGTTCGTCGCCCCCCGCGCCACCGCGAGGGCGATCCGGTGCTCCTGGGCCGTCAGCGCGTCGTCGTCGCCGACGGCCGGCCGGCTGACGGCCCCGGCCGCTCGCAGCTCGGCCTCCGCGCGCCCGGCCCACGGCGTCGCGGCCAGGGCGACGAAGACCTCGTGGGCGGCCCGCAGGCGCTCCCGGGCCTCGACCCGGCGGCGCGCCCGGTGCAGGCGCGCGCCCCAGGCCAGCAGGGTGCGCCCTCGCTCGAACGGGCTCGTGATCTCATCGTGCAGCGCCAGCGCGCGGGTGAAGGCGTCATCGAAGTCCGCCTCCGCCGTCAGGCCCTGACAGCGCGCGGCGAGTGCGCGTGCCAGTGGCACGCCACCGCCTCGGGCGTTCGCCTGCACCTGGGAGGTGAGCGCGCGGGCGTCGTCGAGGCGCCCCACCCGGCAGTAGGCCTCGACCAGGTCGGGGGCCCACGGGATCGTCACCGGGTCGGTGATGCCGATCTCCGGCGCGCGCGCCGCGACACGCTCCAGCACCTCGACCGCACGGCCCATCTGCCCGAGGCCGAGCTCCAGGAACCCGAGCACCGCCTGGACGCCGTGCGCCGAGGTGGCGTACCCGGCGGCGTCGGCGATCGCAAGGACCTCGGCCGCATCGGCGCGGCATGCCTCCTCGCGCCCGCGCGCGGCGTGCAGGCGTGCGCGGACGACGAGCGCCGCGGCGAGCGGACCGCGCTGTCCGCAGAGGCGCGCGATCTCGGCCGCCTCGTCGGATTCGCGTGCGGCGTCGTCCCAGCGGCCGAGGCGCAGCGCCGCGTCCGCCCCGACGAGGAGGTGGTGCGGGACGAGCCCGCGCGCGCCGGCCGCCCGGACCGCGTCCGCGATGCGGAGGACCTCGTCGCGCAGCAGCGCCGCGTCGCCCAGGCAGATGCGCCCGTGCAGCGCGAAGGAGATCGACCCGGCCACCGGAGACAGCGGGTCGACGTCGCCCAGCAGCTCGCCTGCCGCCCGCAGCGCCGGGCGGGCGGCCTCGATGTCGCCGCGCAGCGCGAGCGTCATCCCGAGGATCGCCTGCACGTGGCAGCGCGCGGTCGCGTCGGCATCGGCCGGCAGGGCGCCGGCGGCGGCCCGCGCCGACGCGACGGCTCCACGGCAGTCGCCGCCGACGACGCAGACCATCGCGGCGTCGGCGTGCAGGGTCGCCGCCACGGCCGGGTCGGTCCCGGCCACGGCACGCGCCTCGCTCTCCAGCACCTCGTAGTTGTCCAGCACCGGCCTGATGCCGCCCACGAGCGCGATGACCGCCTGGAGGTGACGGGCGACGAGACGGACCCCGGGCTCCGTCACCTCGTCGAGGACGCGGTCGAGGAGCGTCGCCGCCCGCTCGTACTCCCCGCCGTAGGCCGCTTCCACCGCGGCCTGGACGCGGCGCCCCACGCGTTGCGTCGTCTGGTCCGTGAGCTCGGCGGCCCGCTGGAACGCGTCGGCCGCGACCGTGTGCGCGCCGCGCCCCATCGCGCGGTGACCGGCTCCGTCGAGCGCGGCGGCGGCCTCGGCCGACGGGCCGACGGCGGCCGCGGCGAGATGCCAGGCCCGGGCGTCGGGACGGGCGTGCGCCGCGAGGACCGTGTGGACGCGACGTCGCTCGGTTCCCGGCGCGCTCTCGACCACCACCCCACGCAACAGCGGATGCGTGAGGGTCGCGGTGCTCGTGTCGAGACGGACGATGCGCGCCTGCTCTGCCTCCTCCAGCGCGGACACGCCGACCCCGAGGTCGGCGCACGCGGCCACCACCGGTCCGATCGCGCGATCGGCCGACAGCGCCACGACCAGGGCGGCCGTGCGGGCCGTCGCGCTCAGCCGCGCCAGGCGCAGGGAGAACGCCTCCCACAGATCCCCGCCCGGGGCGGGCGCCGCGGTGAAGGGCTGCACGCCGCGCCGCTGCTCGTCGCTCAGCAGCGACGGCAGCTCCAGGAGCGCGAGTGGGCTGCCGTGCGCCGCCTCCAGGAGCGCCTCGGCGGCCGACGGCGCCAGCTCGCCGGCCACGGAGCGCAGCAGCGCGGCAGCGTGCATCTCCTCCAAGCCGCCGACCTCCATGGTGGTGATCGGGCGCCCCGTGAGCGCCGGGACCGGTGTGTCGGCGCGGGCGGCGGCGAGCACCGCGACCGCCGCACCGTCCAGCCGGCGCGCGGCGTACCCCAGGCACTCGGCGGATGGCCCATCGAGCCACTGCGCGTCGTCGACCAGCACGAGCAGCGGCTGGCGCGCCGCAGCCGCGCGCAGCAACCCGTGCAGCCCGGCGCAGGCCGCCAGCCGGTCTCCGGCCGGTGGCGGCGCATCGGTGAGCGCGAGCGCCGCCCGGATCGCGTCGGCCTGCGGCGTCGGCACGGCGTCGAGATGCTCGATGAGCGGACCGGCGACATCGGCGAGTGCGGCGAACGGCAGGTTCGCCTCGGCTTCCACCCCGACCGTGCCGATGACCCGCGTGCCGGTCGCCTGGGCCCGCGCGTGGTCCAGCAGCGCCGTCTTCCCGATCCCCGGTTCCCCGGTGATGAGGACCGACCGCCCGCGCGCGGCGTGAACGTCAGCGATGAGCCGCTGGATCGCCTGGACTTCGTGGTCGCGGCCGAGAAGCACGCCCGAAGCGTACGGCGGCCTCCGCGTCAGCTGTACATCGCGCTGATGGCGTCGTCGTACTTGGCGCCGATGGGCTTGCGCTTGAGCTTCATCGTCGGGGTCAGCTCGTCGCCCCCGGGCAGCCAGTCGCCCTCGACGATCGTGAACTTCTTGATCTGCTCGACCCGGCTGAGCTTGGCGTTCGCCGCGTCGACGGCCTCCTGCACCGCGGCCCGCGCCCGGTCGTCGCGCGCGAGCGACTCCAGCGACGCGTCCTCGATGCCCTGCTGCTGGGCCCACATCGGCGCGAAGTCGGCGTCGAGCACGATGAGCGCGGTGTTGTAGGAGCGCCCGTCGCCGATGACGCACGCCTGCCCGATGAGCGGGGACGCCGACTTCAGCGTCGCCTCGATGAACGACGGCGACATGTTCTTGCCGGCCGCGTTGATGATGAGCTCCTTCTTGCGGTCGACGATCTTCAGGTAGCCGTCGTCGTCGAACTCCCCGATGTCCCCGGTGTGCAGCCAGCCGTCCGCGTCGATGGTCTCGGCGGTCTTGTCGGGCAGGTTGCGGTAGCCGGTCATCACGGCGTCGGCGCGCACGAGCACCTCGCCGTCCTCGGCGAGCTTGATC